>JAKFVJ010000112.1 GCA_021732245.1 Candidatus Obscuribacterales bacterium
AATGTCCTGAATTGCCAAGGCAATTAGCCAAAGGAACCCGGCTGTTAATTTGCTCTGAATACGGTTCATTGCCCGCCACTTGACGCCTAACGCGCATGGTCAAACACTTTGCCGATGAAGGCCAAGCCCCAAGCGAAAAGTTGGCGCAGGCAACTATCTCCAGTAAATAGTCATAATAAGTGAAGCTATCAACTGGATAATCATTGGAATTAAGTGCGTTGAGAAGCATGGCTCCCCAGTGTACTTTGCCGTAATCATCACCGACCTGAATGGCAGCCTCCAAATTAGCGTGCCATTCTTCTAGTTCGCGATGTGCTGGCTCCGAGGGAGCGGCTGACGGAAGCGGGGTCTCAAGTTGCCCTTGCGCGTCTGCCTGGTGAATTGGTCCCAGGAAATTTCTAAAGGCAGTAATTACCTTTTGCGCTTCTTTCTTGCTGGAATCCGGCTCAGCCATGGCGGCTTGTTCAGCCAAATTCAGCTCGGCAACAGCCTGCTTCATGTTTTTGTTAGCGTAGGCTTTGCGAGCCCTTTCTATGTGATCGCTCCATCTAGTTATACTGTGGCTTCCCATGGTTGCACCTTTCCTTTTTCCTTTACGTAATAAACTAATTCTGGCTGGCCAAATATGTTGTCCAGCTCGGCATAGAAACGATCGAATGTTGTCCAGAAAAGCAGCTGAACATATTCTTGGGAGGCGTAACCTCCAAAGTCTCTATCGCCTTGTCTCATTTGCCAGTTGAAGACGAACTGCGTACCGTCTCCAACTGGTACCATTTGTATTTCTACCTGGATGCGCATGTTGACCACAGCCTGGTAGATGTGTCTGCCTATTGATTTTCCATATGCTTCAAGTTGACCGTGATTAACGCTGCTATCAATTGGAGCTTTTACTACTTGCTCCGTCACGGCAACGATTCGTCCCTGGCGAGTGTCGGCAGTGAGCACGCGCCATCCGGCTGTGTCGCCGGATACACTTTCGGCTAGATGATCCCGAAGCTTTGTCCATCCGTTTTGAAAGCGAATGGCATATTTGCGATTGTGCTTGTCTTTGATCATGACAGGAGTAATTGCATCCCTGTCACTCTCCGCGCCCCACAAAGCACACGTCCCGGCAAAGCAGGTCAGCAAAGGTGCCACAATCACAAATCCGATAACCCAGCCTATGCAATCGGACAGGTTCATCTCACCGGAGGACACAAGCAAAATTGCGTTGGATCCTAATAAAGCGCCAAAAAGCAGGCATATACCTGCTCCTATAATCGCTCCTTTTTGAAAACTTTCACCACGCCAAGCATCCGGGTCTGCCTGGTCAAGGTTCATGTTATTTATGTTTTCTGTCGTTTCCATTCTAAGTACCTCATAAGTAAATACCTCCTAAATTGAAAAAACCGAGCAATTAGCGTCTCCCGTACTTCGTTGCCCAGGGAACTTAGCCGTTCCCCAGGCAAGATTCTTAGATGACGTACTAATTGCTCGGTTGAGTAATTACGACGCTGGGCAGAAAAAGATGTTCCTGTTACATGTATGATTCCGCAAATGGTTGCTGGTGCTATGTTCCAGGTTTCCCGTCGTCCTGAAGACTCGCCAATTGCACGAGAACAAGCATTAATAGAACCAAGACCTTCTCCAGTAGATCAAATAAATGGTTATATTCTTAGCAAAATCCCTGAGATGGACACTGGTAATGAGTATCCGTTCGGTCATCCGCATGGCGGCTTCAAAAGTATCAGTGCCGCAAAATCTCCGCTAAGAAAAGATGTGATTCACCGGCCGCTTACCAAACAAGGCAAAGTCTTTTGAGAGTTGGGTTACGAAGCTGAAGTCTCCTTAGGTTAAGTCGTAAGTAACCTGCAGCCTTAGTCGGTACTAAGTCTACCCGATGACTCTATTCTTGTTGCGGCTCCACGTGCTCTTTCTCTCGCTCTAGAATGGGCGGCATTTGATGCTTCAGCTTCTTCGGCAGTGGAAAATCATCATGAGGGGGCTTCTGCTGAACTGGTTCCATTGGCACCATCTTCGGTGTGCCATCATCACTTGTGAGCGGCATAATCAGTTCAATCTTTGGTGGATTACTGTCATCAATGAATTTTGTCTCGGAAGGATGCAATTTGCCGTCGGCACCCTGCTCCATGACTGCAGTATGATAGTGACCATCTTTATCTCTATAGCCGGTTATGTTGCCGTCCTTATCGCGATCGAAATGTTCGCTTTTGCCAGTGGCTGGATTATAAACATCCGTAACCCTGTGGTTTTCATCCTTCGTGCGGACATTGCCATCTTTATCAATGTCATAACTACCGTCTTGTTTAAGCTTGCCGGCATCAATCAGTTGCTTGACCATATCATCAATGCCAGGCTCAATGGTCACACCTCCGAACTTTTCCATCGTTTCGCTGCTGGTAGGATGGTCGGTTATGTCCTTGAGGATTTTGGACTGCTCTTTACGCTCCGATATGCTGCCGGATCCAAGCCCAATCTGTTGACCGTCGCTGGTTGGTTGTGCCTTGGGATTCTCAATTTTCTCCGATTTCTTCTCTAATTCAGACATGTCGAACTCTCCTAAATAGCTAGTCATATAGGGCATCCAGAAGCCATCTACCCAATTGATGGGCAAGATTTACCAGGATCCATAGCCATGTAAAGCGGTGTGTACCCAGGTACAGATTCCAGTTAAACATTAAATTCCTGTATCGTCAGCTTTCAGCGGAAGAATTTGCCATGAGCCTTGATTAACGCAATTTGCTCTTTGAAGTTAGGATGCTTCTCCAGCACAGTCAGTGCATGCATCAGTGGATAGGGTCCAGCGTTGCACTGGTATCTTTTCCTCGCAAGAGCCTTTTCGTCAAACGTTAGTATTTTAGCTTTATTAGATTCATTCCAGATAGCTGCCCCTGCTTTGGCTTTGTTTGTCGTCAGCTTTGAAAGGTCTTCCACGTCAAAGAACCAAGTCAATATTTCGATGGCCTTATTGGTTTCTTTCGCCCTGTTGTCTAAAGCTTCAATTGCTGCATTAGCGCTTCTGGCTTCTTCCTTCGCTTTTGCTTCCATGACAGCCTTGTCTGCTATCGCTTTAGTTTCCGCAGCTTTGGCTGCAAGCTTTTCAGCATGCTCCTTTTCCATCTCCGCAACGTGTTGGAAGAAGGGCGTCTTCATGGCCTCAGGATTCGTCTTTAAGCGTTGAATTGCTGCGTGAAGCAGGTATTCTTCGTCAATCGGATGGACGTTTTTTTTAGCGTTAAATGGAGAGGGTCTTCTATTCTTAAGATCAAAACCGGGCGTAAAATTCTGCTCCGCTGCAGACCAGGCGTCCCATTCGTCTAGCTGAGTGAAGCGCCCTAGATCATCTGCCGCAGCGCGCTCGGCTGCGTGATTTTCTAGCTTAGATAGCTCTTTCAAAAAAGGTTCCAACTCTTCCCACTTATAGTGGCTCGACTTAGCCGCCTTTAAAAGTGCTGCTGTAGCTTTGTCATGATAGCGACCAAAATAGAACCAGTCATGTGCGGCGTTTTTTGCTTCGTCACCTTCAAGTGTTGACCACAACTTCAACTTAGGTGATTCTATTTTGTCGACTATGCCCTCGAGCGCATCCTGTTTTAGTGAACGGATATTTTCAGTTTCTTTCTGGCTCCTTAGGTACCTTTCATATTTATTATCGTCTGCATCAAGGTGGCGTTCTATTGATTTAACACTGTCGCCCTCTTGTTTGACTTTAGCCAGTGTCTCTTCAAGACCTTTGCTGCGAGCTATCAGGAGATTTTCTTTGGATAACCTTGCGCCTTCCAATAGAGTTTTAGGAATTCCCACTTTTGCTATTGGAATTGGCAGCATAGACAATGCGAGTTCACCCATGGCGACACCAGAATAGTAGCCGGGCTTTTTGTTAATATCTTGAGCAGTCTGTACCAGTTTATCCTTAGCTGTCTTTATAAATGGTTGAGGACCATTAGTCAATGTTTCTGTAACTGTAGCCAGATAAGTTTTGGCAATGAAGTTGGCAACACCTTTTGGTGAGAGTGAGGAGACAAATTTATACACAGAAACTGGAATGCCTAATGCTGCGCCACCCAGGGTAGCTGCGTTCATAACGTCTTTGTCCTCTGTATTGGCAAAAGCCTTCCCAGCAGTCTCTACGAGTCCCTGAATTGGTTTAACAACTATATCGTCACTTAGTCCACGTAAGAATCCTGGGTCTTGTTTGTCCGCACGCTCCACTTTCCTGGGATATCCTTCACTTTGAAGTTTACCCATCTGCGGTTGTTTGGATGAATTGGCTAATCTCCCACCGTCACCGATGTCTAAATCCATGATATTTATGCTCCATATCGCCTCGGCAGAAGGATATGCTTTGCATGCCGCGCTGTCAGCGGTAGAAATACGAAATTGCTAGGTTTAATCTAAGAAAGACCAGCAAGCAACTATTTCGCCGCCAGAATTGTCTTGACGCATTCGTATTTTCCCCAGTGACGAGGTCCTGTTGTTAGACTACAGTGCCGTCCAGGATATGGGGCTGAACTGCATGGGAGTGCTGAATGGGCTTTGAGTCGGAGCATTTAAGGAAGGCCGATGCGCCCGCCGAGCAACAAGCCGGCTGTGCCAACCCCTTAGATTGGATGGGCAAGAACGTCATCAATCCTGTCTGGAATTCACTTTGCGCCGAACCAGCCAGTGCCATAGTTAATGCCATAAATCTTGCTAGCCAGAATGTTATAAACCAGGATATTTTGGCAAAAGTAGAGCTGGCGGAAGTTGGGCAGGAGCAGCCGGGGTCGGTTGGTTCGTATGTACAACAAATTTTCGGCGGACTGGCGTGCGCGTTGCCTTATGCAAAGGCGGGCAAGCTTGCCGGTTTTGCTACCCATGGACTGGGTCGTGCAGCGAAGATGGAGAAGTGGTGTTCTGTAGGCTCCAAAATTGCCGGCAGCGAAAAGACAGCACAAATTCTGGGAGCCGCTGTTTATGACGGACTGAAAAACACGCACGGCGAAGAGACTCACTTCAGCAATGCCATGGGTGGAGCGGCATCCTTTACTGCTTATGAATTTCTCAATCCGCGATTAAAGGGCATAGCCAAACTGGGTGTTGGTCAGGGCAAGCCTGGTATGATTGCTCGCATAGGCGCTCATGGAGCCGTCCTTTTCGGCATAGGTGCCGTCGGCAGTATTGCCCATGAGGAAGTATCAACCTTCACTCGTAGTGGGAAATTTGTTGATTTGCATACCGCCGCTGAAAACAGTGTTCAGGGCGGCGTCATGAATATTATCTTGCCGACAACTCAGCGTGCACTGGGCAAAACAATTGATCACTACAATCAAAAACTTGGCCGTGGCACACCTATGGACAGAGCCCGCCAGGAATTACCTGAGGATGTTCAAAAGTCGCCGATTGCCAAAAAGTTCATCGCAGAAACTCCGCTCTTACGTGTGCAGCAAGTTGACGGCAAAGATTGTTGGGTAGATCATGATCGCCATATCGTTTACGTTGGCAAGAAAGCCCCTGCTTCTGAATTCATTCACGAACTCTCTCACTTGATGAGCGAGCGTGATCCAAAACAGAAGGCACTGTACAAATCTGTTGATGCATTGGATAAACAAGGCAAAACGGCTGAAGCGGATCGTGCTTATGTTGAAGCCAGGGCTTTTAGTGAAATTAGGGCCAGGCAAATTGGTGAGCAGGTAGCGCGCGAGTGCGGTCTGCCCACAGAAAATACAGCATCTCTTACAATCGAGCAGGTTGGCGCTGAAAAGTTGCCGGACGGCAGCACTTATCTTGATCATTGGATGAAGGAACGTCGGCTAGCTCAGATCGCCGGACGTCCAGCACAAGCAAGCGTCGACTATTCCGCTTGCGAAAAAGATCAACGACCGGCAAAGATAGAACGTAACAGTGACGATTTAATAGCGGTATTAAGCACAGGAGATCTAATTTGGACACGTACCTTCACTTATTGTCAAGATAATGCAGGCAAGCAAGTTTTGCGGAGTGTAGAGAATTGTGATAATCGCACCAAAGATAAGGAAACTTGGAAAACTGATGATGGGGAAACCTGGAATTATCGCCGCACCTCTATAGCAGGACAAGTGTTGGAGGAGAACTCAATACAAGCAAACATATCAGTGGACGAGAAAGGGAATGTGACCGTAGCCAAGCCATCTGGTGATCAGAGGATACTTTATGAAAATGGAAAGGAGGAGCTATATAGGGGGAGGTTTTTAATTGAAAAGGATAGTACAGGCACTAGGATCAGCGATGAAATCGGTTCGTCCAAGTACCGACCAGCATATATGCCTAAGTCCTTTGTAAAGCGTGATGATACCGGGGCAATCACAATGATTGCTGATGCTACCGGCAGGAAATTTGAAGTTACGTACCGTGAGGATGGCAAAATTCAAGGAATCAAAGGAACAGAAGAAGAATTCACGCTTGATCCGAAAGACAGCAGCGGTACAAACTATAATCATTTTGTAAACGGACAAAAGGTGAGTTCGGTTCAAGATCTCAAGTTTACTAATGCGAAGGGCACTCGTGAAACTGGATCCGAAGACAGTCCTGATCTTTGCCTGGAATATAAGGCGAATAATCAAACTATCAGACTAGGCATAGATGGCTCCCAAAAGCTCATCAAGCATTTAGCGCAAGATGTAGAACAAACCTTAAAGGCTGACGCGAAAGTAGAACGTAGCCGTCTTTTAAGTGTCTTTAAAAATAGTGAATGCAACTGGAAATTGAATAAAGAATTGGAAAAGGGACCTTTTGATTTTCTGGGTAGCGAAAGTGAACTTGATGGATTGCTGGGAATCTATAACAAAAACTGGCTCTCTGTTGATACGGCTTTTCCAATGCGGCTGATATATAGCATGCGCGACTTTGAGAGCAGGCTTGGTGCCAATAATGCCGAGATCGGAAAAACCTATCACGAAATATTTGAAATGCTCGACAAGAAAACACCATTTGTGCCGGAACACGAGAAGTTTGCCCTTGCTTATGACATTCTCTCCAACTGTGCAAATCCACACACAATAGATCAGGGTCCTTTTCTGACTTGTCCTTTGGCTTCTTTGTCTGTGGTAATGAGTACACATCATCCGTCAGCGACTGCCCGCGTGATAAAGGAAGCGGTTTTGAATGGTAATGTAATTGCAGTAGATGGCCAGCGAATTGATATGAGCTTGGTGACAAAACCAGGCAAAGATAAATCAGGAGTAGATCTATCAGCAGATGCTAACGCGCAGTGGCACAGACTAAGAGATGTATATGAGTTCGACGATGCCAATTGGGGTGAGCTATCTCGAAGAGTAGACGCTTGTCGCAATCACGCAGGCATGATATTACAACTGGTGGCCGCTAATGCATATTGGCAAAGACAGACGCACTTTGGCAAAGATTTATATGGGGTAGGCAAACTTAGGTATGTGCAACACCATCTAGGAGCCGAACAAGGTGAGGCCATTGTCGAAATGGATCATGCCGGTAAGATAAGCGGCGTGGTTGCTGACAATATGAGCCTTACGCTCTCCCACCTCAATGAAATCTATGAACACCTTACAGGGAAACAAAACGAGATTGCCATATGCAACAACGAGTGGGCAACAGTTCAAGGGATACAAAGCAAACAGAGCACATTCAAAACCTTGCAAGAATTCGAGAACATTTTAAGAGCGAAAACATCCCAGAACACTCCACAAATAATGCCAATTACCGTTTTTGCCGAGCCTTTTTACAAAGACCATTTAATGTGGCGATATCCAGGGCTATTCAATGAAGCAGGACATGTCCTCTGTATTTTTGGCATAGTTGAAAAAGACGGCAAGAAATACGTACGAGTAGACAATACAAATGGCCGTGGTGGTCAGCACGGTGTAACCGATCATGATGGAGAGATGATTTTACTGGAAGATCTTTATCTGGCGTCCTTCCCGAGTTCTTCAACGACGCGGATGAACGAGCTCCATAAAGCAAAAGCAGGGGCTGGACCGACGCAACTTTTAGAAATTTACCGGACTGAAAAACTGCATCAATTGCTAGATAAAAATCAATACGAAAGTGAATTGCAAAAGTTAAAGCAGCAACTCGATTCAGTGGAGGCTTTAAGGAAAAAAATTGAAAACCTGGAAGAGAAGAAGGAATCATTAGCCTGGTTGGAAGAAGAGCTTATGAAACATGAGAATTTGTCGAATGAAAAACTTGACTGGGTCTGGGGGGAAGTTGAGAAGCCACTCCCTTACTTGGAAAAGCAGATAAAACTAAAAGATGACCTATTGGAGTTTCTCTCGACGTACCCGGAGCCAGAAACTCCGTGGAAAAAATGGTTGACGGAGCTAGAGATTGAGGAGTGTAAGCAAGAAAGAAACGAAATGGCGGAGCAGCTAGCGAAGCTAAAAGAGGTGGCGAAGATGACACCAGATGAGCTGACTCAGTTAAATGATGAACTAACAACTCTTCATTCACAGTTTGCTAAATTACCTTTTGCACATTGTTCGCCATCTGAAATTTCTTATGCGCAAAACCAAATCGCAAAGGTATTTGAACCACCACGGAAGATGCCATCCAGCCAAGATCGTTTAGGCGGAGTCAAAATTAGACCTGCGGACTATCAAACAAAATAAGATATCACTTGGCTGGTATGAGCAGATCTTCTATAAATCCAATCTTGATTTCAACTCGCTGTACATTTGCTGTCTATCAATAGACGACTTTTTAAGGACGGGCCAGGCATCCAGTCCATCTTCTTCAAAGCGCGGTATCAAGTGGATGTGGAAGTGGGGCACTGATTGTTGTGCGGCTTGTCCGCTGGCAAGCAAAATATTGAAGCCGGCGCAGCCCAGCTTGGCGGTGTACCTAAGTGCTAAGTTGCGGCAAAAGCAAAATGTCTGAGCAAGGACATTAGGTTGAATGTCGTTAATGGTCTGGAAGTGTTGCTTGGGGATGACTAGAGTATGGGCATATGCTTCTGGCTCCAACGGGAGAAATGCCAGACACGACTCGTCTTCACTGATAACGAGTGATGGTGATTGCTTCTGGGCTATGATACAAAATGGGCAGTTGTTCATCAAATTGATCTGTTTCTTCGGAACTATTCTAGTGACTCTCACCGGTTAAACATATCATGGCACTTGGCGTAATTTGGTCTCCAGTCATTTTGGCTTGTGCAAGTGCTTTGTAAACCAAAAAGACCACTACTTCTTCCCGTGTTGTTTACTCCACTCCGTGTATCTGTTATCTTTTTCAGCTGATGGAAAAAATCCAACCACTGTAAAGGTACTGGTGGCAAAATCACAACCGACAATTACTCTTGCAGCGCTTGTGAGCCGTATATTAAGATAGTGTTCGTACTCCTCGTCATTTCTACCTTTAACTATTGAACCAATTCTATTCAGGCCACCCCCCCTTGAAAAGAGTTCATTTATATCATTTGGATTTGTCCAATGATGTTTTTTCAATTCGTCTATGTAGGTGTCTAATGCTGGTCTCCAGTCCCATGGATAGTCTTGCCTAAATTTCTCAAGTATTGCAGTTCCATAAAACTTATTGTGTTTGTCACCGGCCTCGGCTGCTGCTTTTGCGTCGGCTGCATCTAGTGCCTGAGCGCTCAAGACAGGACGTCTCTCATTCAAGAGCGTCGTATGATCATTGTTCCATGCTTCTAACTTAGTCTCGATTTGTGATAATTGCGCAACGTCCTCTGGATGGAGGTCTTTTAAGTGTCCCAGCGCCTCGGCGAGTTCGTTGTATTGACCTTCCCTTATTACAGCCTCAAGTTCCCCGTACCAGGTTAACTGTATGTGAGTCGGTGAATCACTCTTCGCCATTAAGTAATTATCCAAATCTCCCCGGCATTCTTCGAATCTATCGTTAAGAGTCGATTCCGTAAACAGTAAATCGTCGCATCGTAAATCAGTTTTACTTTGGAGTTGTTGGTTTAGTTGCTTTATAAAATGGTTGCCGGAGATATTTCACCAGTTGAAATTCCCTGGAGCGTAGATAAGGACGTGTTAACTCGTTCTATTGAATCGAGTCCATTTTGACTTACCTCTAGGTTGTCATAAATGCCGTTTCTAATCCCTCTGTAACATGCATCAATATTTTGCTGAATCTCAGCAAATTGTTCTTTCGTTAGTTGTGGGAATGAGGCTTGAGTCAGCCCCTTGGATTGAGCAAGTGCATCTTCATATCGCTTAAGCACCGCATTGCATTTTTGCGGGTTACTCCCAAGGTCTGCAGTGGTGAGCAGTTTCTCCAAGTCCACATCATGGGATTTAGACAATCTGATCAAACGATCTACAAGGTCTTTATTGTTTGAACCAAGCGTCTTAAGGTTGCTTTGAATTGTCGATGCATTAGTCACATTTGCTTTTGAGGCAGCGTTATCAATGGCGCTTTTGAATGGCTCGACCGGAATGTTGTTGGAATCTAGGAGATCTGGTACGAGTGTGGATATATCTGAATTTTGCTTCGGATCCAGCCAGGTTTTTAACCCATCTCTGGCTGCCGTATCTGCCGCTTGTTTTGCTTGTTTGGCCGTGAGCTCTGCTGCTTTTCGCGCCCTTTCTGCTATTACGCTTAGTTCACCTTTTGTTAGTAGCATGTCACAAATTTCAAGAAGCCTCTCCTTTAATTGTTTTCTTTGATCTTTGTCCTGTGTTTTGTTCCTCCCGAGGTACTGGTCTCGTAAGTTATTTAACTCTACCAGTCGGCGTGCTACGTCTGTCGGAGACGAGAAGTGGGTGTCCGCCACGAATTGAGATCTCGGGGTGTTTTTCATACATTGAAGTCTTTGATTTGCCTCGTCAAACATTTCAATTGTGCTGCCATCTAGTATGGGTATGGGTTGAAGGTATGCTGACTCGGGAATGACACGGTAGAGGGAGTCCTTCCCCACCGTCCGTGTAATGGCATCAGGCTTGTGGAGGATTACCTTGCCGTTGCTATCAAGGTAGTGTACTGACCAGCCATCTTCAAGGCGCCCGGTTGTCGGATTTCTCCACTTCACTTGAGCTCCGATTGACAGGCGACCGCTGTCTGTTGCGTGCGTCAATTCAGGGTTGTTTTTAATTAGCTCTTCTCGGCTGGCAGAGACGGCCGCATCATGGGTGATGGTAACCTTGTCGCCTTCTCTGGCGAGCACCTTGTATCCGGATTCCCCATCGTGACCAACTCGTGCCCCTGGTACAAGTTGTGTCTCGTCAATCTGCCCGCGTCTGAAGCGAGCTTTGGTTGACATTATGCTTGCCTGCTTGTAGATATTAGTATGCTTGGCTGCGTCATCGCCAATTACGCCACGGCGTAGGTCATATATCTTGTCGCCTGACTGCACCCACATGTGGTTGACGATGTCTCCGGCATTGACACCATTGCCGCTGATTAGTTTGGCATTAGCCTCTGGGGCATATTTGTCGCAAAGGGCTTTGAAAAGGACGGATTCCTGTGTGCAGCCGCCAATGCCTCTCTGGATGAATTCGCCGATGGCAATTCCTTCGCCTTTGTGTGTATTGTGCAATTGCGCTAAGAGATCATCCATGAGCTTTTGCTTTTGAGCCGGCGGCAGATCAACATCCAGATCAAACTTGCTATGGGCAAGTTTAGCCAGCACTTTTAACTTGTTGGCGGTTGATATGTTAGGTGTTTTTCTTAAAAGTGCTTCTGCTTCTTTGAATGTTGATTGTAAGATTTTGTCCGTTGAAGTGTTGACTAAAGTAGCTGCCCAGGGGGCGCTGATTGTGCCGTCTCTGCTCACCAGGCGCCCGGTGCCGGCAATTACTGTGCCTTCTAAGAAGGGTTCGTTTAGTTCGCCGTTTTTCGACAGGTCGTTGGATTGTTTGTAAGCGGCATCTGTCAATGCCGTTGTTGAGGTTAAGATTTCCGGTGCTTGATTGACGTTTTCATAAAATTCATAAGGTCTGCTTATTTTACGGACGGTTCCGTCTCTTTCCCTTACGTATGTATCTTTACCGATGAAGAAGTGTCCGCCTTTATCTTTGCCGATATTAAATGGAAGCGCTTTGGCTCCTGCTGTGGTGGTTTTAATTGCGCCGTGAAAGATGGCGCCACCGACAGCGCCCGCCGCCGCCGATCCTTTGATTCTGTCCCAGAGAGTTGTTGAACTTTCATAGCCTGCTGCCGTTGATGCCACCTCGGTTAAGGTAGCGCCTGCCGCTGAGGCAGCGATAGACTGCCCGAACTGATCTGCCTCATGCCAGGTTTTGCCAACGCTGGAGCTTAATATCTCTGCTCGTCTTTGCGCTTGAATTGTTTGCGCTATGATTTCTGTTTGCTCTTTGCCGGCGCCTGGGGCAATTTGCCTGGCTAGCTGTCTGGCATCTTGCATGCAAGCGCCATGCGTGCCAAAGACTTTATCGAGACCTGTTTTTTCCAGGTTGCTTGCAAGCAGTTGTTCGGCGTCTGCCGCAAGCACTGATTTAATTGCCTGGTCTTTGCTTAGGTGAGCAATGGTTTTTTCGGCAGCATTGCTTGCTGCTCCGGCAAACTTACTCATTGGCATCAATCTGCCTGTGGTAAACACTTCGCCGCCAAAGGCGTTTATTATGCCTGCCATCCCGCCTTTGTACAGCTCTTTCTGATAGCTGGCTGGCGACCTGTCAAAATCAGTACCCATAACAGACTCTTTTATTGCCACGCGACCAATGGCGCTCATGGCTCCGCAGCGTGCAACGAGTGCCAGCGACAGCTCAGGTTGCAATATCGATGCCCCAACAGCTACAACCGTAAGCGCCGCGTCAGCGCTTGCTTCGCTAAACTCTTCTTTGTTTTTTAAGGCATCCTTTTGCGTTGCCCAGAATCTCTCTAATGCCTCACTCAATTGTTGTTTTTTCTCGGGTGGCAGGTTGTCGAATTGAGTCTTTTGTTTGTCTGTTAGCCCGGCGCGGAAGTCCTGATAAAAGTTTTCGGCATTGCGCAGATACTTGTCTGTAAGCCTTTGATCCGGTGACCAGGCCTCAGATGCCCAATCGAAAGCGCCCCGGTGTCTGGTCTGCTCAACTTGCGCCTGGAGAAGCTTCTCTCGGTCGGTATCAACGGCATGACGGAGGAATTGAGCCATGCGTGTCTTGTCGACGGGATTATCAACTTTGTTGAGCACGTCAGTGGTCATTAGCGATTTGTACTTGTGAAAGTATGCATCGCTGATATGCTTCCTTTGTTCTGCGGATGAGGTTTGCAATAACCTCTCTATTTTTTCTTTTCCATCGCCGAGTCCAACGGCAAAGGCGCGAATGGTCTCCAGTTGGGAAAGCTCCGGCTTGTCTTGTGCCAGTATCTCTTTGACGAACTCTTGCTGCTTGCTGTCTCCAAAAACGGCTTGTTGAATTGCTTTTGCATACTGATTATTCAAGAGCGCCTGTTTTTCCGTCTTTGGCAGCGACAGGAGATCTTGGGCTGTGAGCTTGTTTTGTCCTGCAATGAAAAGCTTTTGCTCAAGTGAAAAATGACCCTGGCTGAGACATTGTTTGCGCAATGCCTCTGCTGAGTTTGCGATTATTGCCTGTCCCATTTCTTGCTTTTGGTGAAATCTTTCCGGCAGGCTTGTGAGCATGGACATGGGATTTAAGTTTTCAGGATTGGTCAGGTCCTTCCAGGCTTCACCTGACACCGCTGCAAACTGTGCCGAGGCGGCAATTCTCTCAAATGCTTTGTTTAATTCGTCTTTGGGCAGTCGCTTTTCCAGATCGGGATATTTCTTGACGGCAGCCTCTAAATGCCTGACGGCCTCCAGCCCGGACACATTTGCTTTGTTGTCGGCAATTATCTGGTCAATTTCTGTTGCTTGCTTTTCTGTTTCTTTGTCTGTCCCTGAGAGAATGCGCCGCCATTTGTAATAGAGTTTTGTGTCTCCTTTTGCCGCGTCGTGCAAGGCTGCATCAACCGTGTTGTGATAAACATGCGCTTCGAGATCCTTGCCTTTCTTTTCCGCGAAAGTATTGTCTGCCACGTGTCGTCCCTGGAGAAATAACTTTCGCTCTGATTCGGATGTATGCTTGAGGCGCTCAGTAATGGCTTCCGGTGATGGGTGCACTGAAAATTGATACATGCGCAGGTCTGTCAGTAATTGCGTGTCGTTTATCTTTGCGTAGTCGTGAGCAATTTCTTTGTCTCGTGCTTCCCATGGTGCTGAAAATGCCTCATCAATGTGCTTTGATCCGGCAGGCGTTGCGTAAAATTGGCGGGCTTTGGCAGATTGCATGGCATCTTTAAAGATGTCGACATTTTTGGTTTTCAATCCCAGCTCGGCCAATTCCCGGGAAAGCATTTCGTTTTTAGTCCATACGTCACGCCCGGCAAGCAGAGTATCCAGCGCGCTGCGGCCATTTTCAGACATAACTTGACACTGTCTTAATGGTTTAATCAGCCCGGACTCTCTTATTTCTTTGGCATCCAGTCCGGCGACTACATGTAAGAGGGCATTTTCGACATCTTTGGAGCGAGTGTCTTGCAAGCGCCCGAGTAAAACTTTGACGTGTCCGGCGAAGTCCGCTTTGCCTTCGGGGGCATCGAGAGCGGTTTCAATTCTGGCAATGTCTTCGTTGCTGTGACGAATTTGGTGGTGCCCAACCGGCATGACACGTTGCCTCAGCCACTGCCGGAAATCTTTGTGAAGGCGATGAGAAAGTTCTTCCTCGACAAGTTTTCTTTCGTTGTTATTGAGGGTTTTAAGAAGCGTCACTGCCTGGTCGATGCCATCCTTGTCTGTCACGATGCGCAGGTTTTTGATAATTTTGTCGGCGTAGGCGGAGGCTTGATCACCCTTGAATGTAGCCTGTCCTTTGGTGCTGGATGGTCCCCATAGACCTTCCCTGGCGCTGTCAATTCCGGATTTGGCTTCCTTGGCGCGCGCAAGCTTATCCTTCTCCTCGGGAGAATGGTCTTCGTCTTTTCTTTGATTAAAAGGGGGCAACCCAGCCATTTAATGAGCCTATTGAGCCGGAATTATCGAGGCATGAGCGAGACACCAGAAATATCATGCCACGCCTGACTGGACGGATAACCGGACTGTTTAGCGGCTTGCGGTCTTAGCCTTTAGAGACTGGTGATGCCTTGCCTCTGTAGCATTTTCAGGGAATTGATGGTTGTGTCCAGCATTGGCGCTGAGGGTAAGCGTTGCAGCCTGCCGTTGCCATTTAATGTTAGCCCCATTGCTGCAAGTATCATCTCCTGCACGGGCTCGGGTAGTCCCGGGCGCAGCTGGTCAGGGCGGGCGATATGCCTCATGGGGCTTAGAAAATGTTGCCCGACGCTTTCATAAAGCCCAATCCAGGACTCAAGCGAGTCACCGATAATCTGGCCCCCGGCTGACCCCTGGCTGACCGTTAATGGATGTTGCCGGCAAGCTGCCTCCCAGAGCAGAAATCCCAGCGCCAGGGTGTCGTCTGGTTCCAGGGTTGGGTAATAGAAAACATTGGTGACGGCACAGTCTAAATCAGCACCCTCCTGGCAGTTCAAGGGCCCAAAATAGCCGCTGTCCAGGAGTTTTATCTCATTGCCAACAACAACAATATTGTCTGGTCTTAAATCTCCGTGATATTCATATCCTTCGATAGCCAGAAGTTCTTGAAGTGTTGCGGCAATTGTTATCAATGTATCTATGGCAACCGGTCCGGAATTCATTAACTGCCGAAGTGTCTGCCCTTCGACATAGTCCATTTTGATGTAGCAAATATCAGACGTATCCACCAGCGACTCGACAGCTATAAGCGATTCGTGTTGTAGGTTCTGCATCTTATTAGCGTGAAGCAGAAGCAGGTCTCTTGTATCCGGTGAAACGGAGGCAGCCCCGCCTTCGTAAATAGCTTTAGCCTGAGTCAAATTGACGGAGGTGTCTGGTACTTTGCTAACAACTTCCCGCGGTTTGGCTACCTTAAATGCCTTATTGGACCCTTCTGAGAGGTGGGAACCTTTGTACACCCAAGAAAATGGCCCGTCGTTTATGAGCGAGTGTATAAGGTAATCTTCAACTTGAAGCCCAACCCATGTGAGCGATTGCTGTGTCATGTTTTGTCTTTCGATTAATTGTCTGGTCCTGAGACAATCTGCCCAAATTTGTGCCCCGTTAAGCATCTATCCAGACAATGGCAGCATTACAAAAGGCTGGTGCATTGTGTTCTTGGGTATGACCGGACAATTCACGCCTCCACATTGCACTTTGAATAAGGTTTGGAACAATAGAAGAGGGTAGTGAACTATCACATGCGACTATGGACAGAGCCAACTTGCGTACATATGTTAGCGGTGTTTTATCGCGCGGCAGACATTGTTCAACCTTTAGTCCTTACTTTATCCGCGCAATTGGATACCAACCAACTTCTTAACAGCCGCTGCCTTGTGCTCGGGGGACAGGTGAGCGTAACGCAAAGTCATTTTGTAATCGCTGTGTCCCAAAAGTTCTCGCACAGTATTTAAATTTACGCCTGCCATTACGAGCTTGCTGGCGAATGTATGGCGCAAATCGTGCCATCGGAAATTCGTGATGCCGGCTTCCCTGAGAACCCCTCTAAATGAAGTTTCTACGCCTTCAAACGGTCTACCCTCAGCGTCATGAAAGACGTAAGGACTAACAGCGCTTCGCTGCTTCTTCCATCGTTTCAGCACCCCCAGCGCGCTGTCATTTAATGGGATGTGTCGGGTTTTTCCGGATTTTCTTGACGTTTCGCCTGCGACGGTGAGATTTTTGCGCTCAAGGTCAACGTTTTCCCATTTCAGTTGGAACAGTTCGCCACGCCTTAAACCGGTATGAAGCGATAGAAGCACGGCCGGTTTGAGATGATCCGCAAAAGATGATGGCGCGATCGCCGACCCAGGCTGATAGCCGCGTTTCGCAAGCCACTCGTTGTGCCGGTTGCGGGCATCTTTCATGGTTTGTTCACGGTCATCCAGTGCTTTAGAGAGTCTTCCTTCCTCGGTCTTTGTTAGGTACCTCACTTTTGGACTCGTATCTGTTTTGCACGGTTTCACTTTCTGGAAAGGATTCTCTTTTATCAGCTCCCAAATGTTGATGGCTCTGTTGAGGCAAGCTCGCAGGTCATTCATCTGTCGGTTGATCGAAGAAGGCTTTATACCCTCTTTTAGCCGCCGTAGGCGCCATTTCTCTATCAATCCCGGAGTGATGCCGTTCAAATTTAGCTTGTGAAATTCAGGGAATGATGTCTTCAGGCTCTCATAAGTTGCCAGTCCGTTAACAATATTCAGCAATAACCATGGTTTGTAAATGTCTTCGAGGAATTGTAGGTAGTTGTCTGCTTTTGCCTTGACCTGCTGCCTTTCTTTGATTGGATCCTTGCCGCTGTAATGTTTTGCCAGTTCTTGCCTGGCCAATACACGTGCCTGATCATGATCGATGGCGTGAGCTGGGCCCAGGTTTACGCGCCTGCCGCGGGAATAAACTAGCGTGTACATCATTTTCCCGGTCGGGTACACGCGCAGTGCAAGTCCTTTTATCTCGGTATCCCTGACTTCGTATTCCCTTGCTTGAGGCTTAAGCTTGTTTATGAGGTTAAATGTGAATTTGGTTCTCACCTGCTCTTCTCCCCTCGTTGGTTCGAGTGGTATCATTCCCGGGTGCAAATAGGGTGCAATTTCATTGTACCGCACCGACCTCATTAAAACCACGTTAACTCATTTAAAGCCCGAAGAGCCAAGCTAGATAGGCCTTTTGGGAACATTAAAAGTCTAGGCGGTACACCGCGATTTACGCCTAAAACTCCGTCCTAAGGAGGGTGTCGGGAGTTCGAGTCTCTCCGCGGGTGCCATTTAGGTGAGGGTTTCGAGTATCGTCTCGTCCCTCACTTTTATTTTAGGTTCAAATAGGGTACAGGCTACGTTAGTTAATTAGTCGCTTGCCTTGCAGCGATTTTTCTTCTTCCGCTCTTTCCTGCTTTGCTTGCAACTCTTTCATCGCTACCCAAATAATTGTTCCTAACTTCAATTTCGTCGCTTGTCTTGAAGCACATTCCACGTTCAACCAGTGAACGTGAAATCACTAGGTCAAGTCCAGGTTCAAATACATCCAGCGACTCAACTTTTTTGATCACCCCACCAGGTCCTACCGTTATCGATCGAAATTCACCCTTATTGTTGAAGATGGAGATAGTTTCAATAGGTAATGCTCGTAATTTCAGTCGCTCCTTACTACCGAGAATAATTTCGTCAAAAACAAGTCTATAACCCGAATGCTTCCGCTTTTCTTCTGTTATGCCGACAGCATCGCTGCCTTTCTTATCTACCATTTGAACGTAGCCAGTAACAATAGATCCTGCAGGGGCCACAACTTTCTGGTTGACTTTCAAATCTGCTTTCAGGCGACCGCTTATTTCTGTGCCTGTATGCATTTTGTGAAGATCAATTGGTTCAAAAAAGACGACCTTGAATGTTACAGGAACAGTGAGTTCGGACGGACTGCTAACAACCCCGCCTTTTAAAAATGACTCAGTTTCGTCGGCGAGAGCACCAAGCGCGCTACCAAGTAACAACAGGCAAAGCGTAGATAGTAGCGACTTTCTTAGACTCATGATAAAAAACTCTTATGCCGGTGAATTGTTTATGCCATTGAGAAACAACGATGTAGCAAGATCGGCAAATTCTTTTTCTGATACTGCACCGCGAGACTGAAACCAAGTATAGGTCCAGTTGATTGCTCCCATCAGGTACATCGCCATTGCAGACCTTGCGGTGGGCTTCAGATGCGGCTGCAGTTTGGCTAGAAGATCTTTGATTACTTGTACTACTTTCTTCTCCAGGTCTTTAATTTGCTTTTGTTGCGGCAATGATAGGCAATGCAAGTTATTGAAGAGCACGACGTGCTTTTCCCTGGATGTAGCATATAAGCGCATCAAAGCTCGAACGACTGCTTGCAATTGTTTCTCAGGTACCGTCTCTGTTTTGGCGGCACTAACTGCTGTGTCGGCCAGCAATTGGCAATGTAAGTTGAGAATGTCGAAAAGCAAAGCTTCTTTCGATTGATAGTAGTGATAAAGAAGCGCATTTGACACACCGAGATGGCGGGCAATGGTGGCAATTGATGTACCATCATACCCGTGTTGGGCAAACATTTCTGCTGCGCCATCGAGAATGGATTGCCGCCGCTCATCGTAATTGTCAGCGCGAGGTCTAACCATATTTAAAAGATAGGAACTATCTTGTCTGGATCAAATGCCACGTCTTCGCCGTCAATGCCTACTTCCGGCAAGGCGGGAAACTTAATGCCGTAAGGCTCTACGACAGTCTTAAGTCTGACTACTGCAGTTCGCCAATTCTCACGACGTTGTTCGAGCGTCAAGATGTTGAAGCCAGCCTCGCGTGCTTTTTCCTCCAATAAACGCTGAGCGGGAAGAAACGTATCAGGCAATTGCCAAAACTCTTTTGGAGGTTCGTAGAGAATTCCTGACAGGAATATAAAGCCGGCACGGAATTGCTTCGTGATTATGTCTTTGTCTTCTTCGCTCAATCGAGGAAGAATTTCCTTTAGAAGAGCAAGGCAAAAACTCAAGTGTCTACCTTCGTCGCGGCCGATATTTCGGAAAGCTTCCTTGAAAACAGGAATATCGGTGCTTTCATACATGCTGTGGAAAAGCGTTGATGAAGCGACTTCGCCAAATAAGAAAGAGCTGAAAAGAATCGGCATCGGGTAATGCTCAACTGCTTTCTTGTAGCCGGTCCAATAGCGAGCGCCATTGTGGTAGAGCCACTCTATGTTATTACGAGCCAATTTACCGAGGAGTGTTTCCGGTTCGTATCCTAAAGGACCATTTGGTGTCATCATCGTGATGGCGCGCCCGCAAACTTCTTCGTGATTCATTTCATCGCGAGTTACTGCAAAGAAGCATTTGCGAATGGCATCTTCTTCATGTACTTCGTAGGCATGTATCATGGCTCGGGCAAATACCGCCGGACCTGAGGCATCGAAAACAGACAGCAGCGTCCACCAATAAGCAATGGCATAACGCTGATCAAGTGTGAATTTGCTGACATCAAGGGTGTCCCAAGGCAGTTTGCTTGGCGACCAGCCTGGATCACGCGAGCTTTCATAGATTTCCATCAAGCGAGGGGTTTCCACACGCCAGTCAAACGGAAAGATATTCAACCTATCCAAGATTTTGGGTGCCGCTTCCGTGTCAGCAAGAATTTGCTCAGGACTTGGCATCGCCGTTTGAACTGTTGGCGAGGGCACTATCGAAGATTCAGTAACTGCCACGCCTTTGTTTGGCTTGGAAACTCGCTCTTCTTGAACCATTTGTCGATCCTCCGGACGGGTACATAGTTAATTGAATCATTGTCCGAACGGTCGGTCAATTAACTGCCTGTCATATTTTAAGTTTAAGCTCTGGTCGATACCGGAGTAGAATATGGATACTATGAGCCTGAGGGATGGGGAACAATCTAGATTGAATCGGCGCCTAGTCCGCTTTGTCGCTATCATTGCCGCAATTTCCTCAGTCAGCTTGATGCAACTTGCCTGTTTGGGACAATCAATTGATCCGGCAGGTGTTCCAATCGCAGACTTGCGGAAAATCGGCAATGCGCCGCCATTTCGCAGCGGCCCAAGGGTCGCATTAGTGTTGGGAGGTGGTGGCACAAGGGGGGCAGCCCATGTTGGCGCATTGCGTGCCCTGACGAGGGCTGGCGTTCAAATTGACATGATTGTCGGAACCAGTATGGGTGCAATTATTGGGGGGTTATTTAGTGCTGGAATAAGTACTGACTCTCTACAAAACATGTTTGAAGACGGATCTCTAATGAGATCCGTCATGAATGTTCCTTTAACCCTGTCTCTAGCCACTGCACCTGTGCGCGTTTTGCCTCGCACTGTTGCTCACAACCAATACGACGGTCTCTACAAAGGCGCTGCGTTAAGAAAATATCTGGACCGAATCGTGCCGGAGTACCTACACAATATTGAACATTTGAGAATTCCATTTGCTGCCGTTGCGCTGAATCTCGTCGATGGCAAGCCTTGGGCGCTGAACCGGGGGAACCTTGGTTATGCCTTGCAGGCTAGCTCGGCGGTGCCGGGTTTGCGGGAACCAGTACAGATTGGCAATCAACTATTCGTTGATGGCGGTGTTGTCGACAATATACCTGTTGATGTAGCCAGAGCGATGGGAGCTGATATAGTCATCGCAGTAAATGTCGACGAACGATTCAGCACAGTGCCGCTACAGAGCTTCAAGGCAGTTGGCAGTGTGGCTAAGCGACTGGTAACCTTGCAACTTGCCTCTAGTGACGCGGTCCAGCTCGAGAAAGCGGATTTTGTCATTCACCCAAATGTTGATGGCATCGGTCTGATTTCTACAAAAGTCAAAGATGCCAGGCAAGCCATTGAGGCAGGAGAGAAAGCCGCCTGGGCCGTTATACCTGAAATAAAGGAAAGGTTCCGGCAACTCGACATCTCGTCCGCTGGATTTAGAAATTCTGGAATCTCGAGCAATTAGTGAGTCTCACTAGACTTCAATAATGACCTGCACTGGCTGCAGTCCCCAGATCTTATTGCAATATTCGTTGATTGCACTGCGGGTTGGCTCTGGGTGAGCCGCTCTAAATTCATCCTACCGACCGACTTGAATTGCCAATGAAGAGAGAAGCAAGGCCGCTTTTGGTCCTAATTCTGGTGTCGGGAGTTCGAGTCTGTCCGCTGGTGCCATTTAGGTGAGGGTTTCGGGGATCAAAACAGCGTTGCTATGAGTTAACCTTCAGTGACATTTTGAAGCGAGTCCCTTGCTTGTTCAGATGTTGATGCCTGCGGTGTTTTTGAGTTGAACTTCGCTTGAAGTGAACCCCAATCGATTGTAAGTGTGCCTCCTTCATTTTTGTATTGCTCTTCCCATTTCATAAGAAGGTCAAGTGAGGCGTGATCGAGGTACGTCAAGCGGGAAAAATCCACGTGAAGCTCGGTATCTACAGGCAGATTATCGAGAATGTCAGCAAGTTTTGGCAAGCTTAAGAAAGTAGCGGCACCAATAAGTTGAAGAGTGGTGCGTCCATTGGTTTGTGTCTTGACGATATCGAGCTTGCAGAATACGTACAGTAGTTTAGCCGCGCTCATTGCTACTCCTAAAAGAACACCAGTCAGAAGATCTGTTGTTAGGATCGCAAGTGCTGTGACAATAAAGATGAGTAATTCTGCGCGTCCATGCTCGGCAAGGCGTTTTGCTGCTTGGAGATCTATAAGTTTGTAGCCTGCATACACAAGGACGGCGGCAAGTGAGGCGGCTGGAATAAGGCTGAGCAGGTTTGGAAAGCACAAGGTGAAGAGCAAGAGCCAAACGCCGTGCAGAATCGTTGATGCTTTGGTTCGAGCACCGGCTTTCACATTAACTGAGCTGCGGACGATGACCGAGGCGACGGGTAAGGCACCAATTGCGCCACAAATAGTATTGCCTACTCCTTGGGCAATCAGTTCTTGATCGTATTTGCTCTTGTGTCCAGGCAGCATCCTATCGAGCGCATTTGCTGTAAGCAGAGTCTCAGCGCTTCCGACAAGTGCCACGACAAACGCTTGTTGTAGTAGAGTCCAGCCATATTTTCCGACAGCGGAGAGCTCCAGTGGCGTCAGAGCTAACCAGATACTTTCCGGCAATTGTACTCGATGTAAATTTAGTCCAAGCGCGGTTGCTGCAACTGTCGAAATGATAATGGCAAGGAGGGTCGGCGGCAGGGCACAGCGCAACTTTTCGACTGGAAGTTTTTCCCAGGCTAAGATAGTTGCAATGGTTAGAATACCAACCAAGGCTGCTGCTTCGTGGACGCCATCGTTCAAGGTCAGCACCTTGAATAACAGCTCAGGCAGGGCAATCAAATTGTCGAGTCCGCTTCCTTTTGGCTTAGCATCAAGCATGACCTGAAACTGACTGAATAAAATCAAAAGACCGATACCGGAGAGCATTCCTTGAACTACAGCTGGAGAAACGGCTCGAAAAATACGTCCGAGTCTAAGTGCACCAAAGCAAAATTGTAGAAGCCCAGCAAAGAAAACAATTAGTCCTAGAGCACCTACTCCATGCTTATGTACAATGTCCCAGACAATCATGGCAAGACCGACGGTAGGACCGCTCACCTGAAATGGTGAGCTGGACATCATGCCGACAGCAATACCACCGATGATACCAGCAATTAGTCCAGTGGCAGGAGGCATACCTGATGCTATGGCAACACCCATGCACAAAGGCAAGGCGACAAGAAATACCACAAGGGAGGGAATGACCTTGCCCCCGAAAATCGTGCCAAGCCAAGTGGATGAATCCGGTAAACTTGAGCAGGCATTGTCCTGGGAGGCGAAATATGGCTCACAGAAAATACACGATAGATCAAATATTTACAATGCTCAAAGAGCATGATGCAGGCGTAACCATTGCCGAAATTTGCCGCAAGTACGGCGTCGGCAATTCGACCTTTCACAAATGG
>JAKFVJ010000111.1 GCA_021732245.1 Candidatus Obscuribacterales bacterium
GGCAGTGAATGAACAAGATCAACAGGTAAAAAGCAAAGTGCGGAAAGCAATTGACATACCCAAATCATGTGCGAGCGGGCCACGCGAATACTGCCGGTCTTAGCAAGCAAGTAATCAGACAAATAACCGGCCAGCAATAATAAGACAAAGGCTGTCAGCCATGGAGCAATTAGAAAAATGCCGATTTGCTTGAGTTGCAATCCATATGTGGATTCTAGATAACCAGGAAGCCATGTCAGCGCAAAGAAGAGCAAATAACCAAAGGCGAAGAATGCAATGTTGTTAGATAACAGAGCTGGATTGAACAACATGTATGTCCAGGTGGTCTCACCTTTTGTAAGTTTGTGTTGGCGAATTTCCTGATCAGACATATGCTCTGAAAATGTTTTGCCTTCACGAATATGATGGAGTTCAGCTGTTGAAACAAAACGACTGTTTTCCGGATAGTCTTTGAATAGTGCAACAAATGCCACCACCCAAATAAGTCCCAGTCCGCCCAGAATATAAAACATCGTCTGCCAACCGCAGTTGATGATCAAGTGCGATAGCAATGGCGCACCAATTACCGATGCCAGTGGTACTGCAGCAAGTCCGATGGCTGTCGCGCGTGCCCTTTCCGATGCCGGCATCCAATCAGCAACTACGCGCGTCAACGCAGGGAAATTCGGACCTTCGGCAATTCCTAATCCTGTGCGAAGAATAAATAACATCCAGTATCCGCTAGCCAATCCCATAAGGGCAGTTACAGCCGACCAGAGGATTGCAGATCCGGCCCACATCTTGCGAGCACCATAAAGATCGACAAGGATTCCACCTATAAAAGTCATGACTATGTAACCGATCCCGAAGGCGGCGGCTATCATTCCGAAGTCAGCGTCGTTTAAACCGAATTCACGTTTCAGAGGACCAATGGCGTAGGAAATGGCTGAGCGATCCAAATAGTTGACAATCGTGATGAAAAAAGCCAGCGCAATAACGACCCAGCGAAAGCTAGTCCTCGTGCTGATTTTGCTCGTCGTAACAGCCACGGTGGGCGAAAAATCCGTCATCACATATCTACAATTGAGCCAGTTGGACATACTAGCATAATCGCACCCTTTTGTCTTGCTTGCCCTCGAAAGGGCGCATGCAATGCGCCACTACAAGCCATAACAAAACTCGTCTACGGCTCAAATTGCTGGTCGAGCAATTCCTTCTCAGTCGTATAGACAACATCTTTCGTCGATAGACGTTGGCTCTCGACAGTAAATTGTTTTGCTTCCAAAAGTTTCGCCTGCAACTCACCACTGGGAGATGCAACTTGTTGCGCGTAACTTTGTCTGTCCTTATTACGCGCATCGATTCTTTGATTGAGCCAGAGTTGCACCATCCAGCGAATGAATGGAACGGCTACAAAGAATGATCCGTAAATCACCAACAAATTTATTAGGGGCAAAAGCGGTAGCAACTCAACAGAATGCGCAACCGTATTCCACAACCACATGCTGCCGAAAAAATTGAAGCCCGCTAAAAGATAAACAGGCACCAAAGACTCTGATGAAGCTTCGGTAAACTTCCAGTCTTTTTCCTTCAGATAAATTGGTCGTGTATTTTCACGCAAATCATTTTTCGTACTGACCTGCATTGACGGAAAGACATAGACGATATTTCCAGTCTCACTAACTTCCGGCTTGCCGTTGAAGCGAACAAGCACCGGCAAGACACCATCCTCATTTTTAGGATTAGCACCCGTAAACGGCGCCAACTGCTCAGAGGTAACAACACCTTGGTTGTTGCGAATCATCTCGGCAATTGTTGACCAGCGCCTTTCTTCTATATCGTAATTAGGATTACCATCGCCAAATAGAAAGGAGAAGCAATTCAACAAAAAGTTGTTGTCTTTTCGTACAGCGCGTCTGTCACGGCGATACATCGTCGCGTCAGTTCCCCACCAAAACAAGTCGCGCAGAATTATGTAGTCAAAAAAGTCAAAGTTAAAGTCTCCGCCACCACGATCTCTATCTCTGTCACCCCCGCCGCGCAAAACAATTACGATAATCAAGCCAATAACAATGAGAAACGAAAGTATGAGCATTATCCCGAAAGAAATGCGCAGAAGGTAATAGCCAATCTGAAATGCCTTCTCGCCAATCATTTGCAAAATGCGCATGAAGCCTTTGGTCAAATAAGCATTTTGAAATCCCAGATTGAAGCGATAAGCAACTTCTCCTGACTTACCTACCTCCAAATGTCCGCCTGTTTCGGCAGCCACCTGATTGAGCGTAGCCGTGGTCGCCAAAATAGGCAAGCCGGTTTTGGTTGCCACATCGGCCGGCGTTACGTGCCTACCTAGATCATCAATTGCTTTGATGACAAGTTTCTTTTCCGCCTTAGCGGCTGTTGGTGCAGCTACGTTCATATTCTTCCGTTATTTGAGATCCTTCGCGTTGCTCAGGATGACACTTCGTGTCATTTGGCTAGTGCGCTTATAGCGGTAATCATAGCAATCACAGCACAAGCTAGCGACTCGCCGGCAACAGCTCCGGAAGCCGTCGGAATTACATAGGCATTTGCTGTTTTGGGCGAGATCTTTGTCCAGACAAGAGCAAGAATAGCGCCAACAAAGAATGACAAGCAGTTTGCAAATGGCATTACCCAGGAAAGTCCCAAGCCCATCGCAGATGGAATATAAGGACGAGCCTTCGGATACCAAGCTTCCAACAAAGCCAAAACTATGCCCAGGACTCCACCGATTAGAATGCCCCACCGCGCTGTAACAGGCACATATTGGATTCCATACGAGAGAGCTTCAGCAACGGCACGCCACATGTTTGCCGACGGTGGATTGAAAGCTTCCAAGGCTGCTTTATTGGGAACCATGAGGAACCAGGCAGGAACAACTGCCACAGCTCCAAAAAATACTCCCATGAATTGAGCAATAAATTGCTTACGTGCGTTTGCACCCAAGAGATAACCGCTCTTCAAATCAGTCAATAAATCAGCTGAGCTGTTGGCAATGTTTGCAGTAACACTAGCTGCCATAAGATTTGTAGTGACATTTGACGGAGCCAACACAGCATAGGTCAGCTGAGTAATCTTACCCATTGCACCAATTGGAGTAATGTTGGTTTCACCAGTTGCACGACAGGCAACAAGAGCCAAGACTCCACTCATAGCCACTGACACCAGACCAAGCATAGGGTTAATGGAAAACGCCACATACTGAAGTGCAACAATGGCAATCACCAGCGGAATTAGTCCGGCAATTAGCCACTTGAGCGGCACTTCAACCGAATTCATTTCAGCGGTTTCAGCAACGTTTGTCTTTGCCTTGAATCCTGTAAAAGCACGAGCGATTGTCTTCCACTGCAAAGCGAAAGATGTAAGACCCGAGGTCACCATAATTGCCGTACCACTCCAAAGCGCCCATCTAATTAACTTCGCCGGCGCTTCAATTTCGCCTTGATTGATCATCATTGGTCCAATGACGAAATAAAGCAACGCAGCTCCGGCAAGCATCGAGATAGAAGTACGCAAGCCAACAATCATGCCGGCAGCGATTAGTAGAAGACTTGGTTCAAAACCGAAACTTGGCATTTGCGAAAGTTGAACGCCATTTATCTTTGCAGAGAATGGAATCAGCTCAGGCAATTTCAAGCCCATTGCTTTCTGCCAGGCAAATTCGCCTTTGCCGAGGAAGCCGACAACAGCTCCTGCAATTAGTGTTGCTATCAAAGAATAAGCTTGCAAAACTGCTTCGCGAGATTTTGCGTACAAGCTATTCAAAGTTGTAGCAGCAGCAATGCCGTCAGGAAATGGCAATTGTTCGATATTGATCATTTGGCGCTTCATAGGAATTGCCAAAAACACACCGAGGGCTGCCGTCACTAAAGTCCACGGCAAAACAATTTGCCAGGTGATGTGGTGTCCAGTGATAAGCAGCAAGGCGCCAAATGCAGTACCAATTGTGGCTCCCGTCGAATAACCGGCAGCAGACGCTGTCGATTGCATGCAGTTATTTTCCAAAATGGACATAGGCGTCAACTTACGGAAAATTGTTCTAAATGCATTCCAAATGACAAAGGACAAAACACAGGCAGTAATTGCTACGCCAAAAGACCAGCCAATCTTCAATGTTGTATACAGATTGGAAATAGACATAAGCGAGCCAAGAATTCCGCCCATGACGACCGCACGCCAAGTTAGCTGCGGCACCTTATGTCCTTGATATATGTTTTTGTACCAGTACTCTTGTCTGGCTTCTACATCTTCAATACTTTGCAAGTGAGCTAATATTTCCATCGGCTGCCCCGGTGACTCTGTACTTGTGCCTTTACGAGTTTCCTTACCGACTACGGTTGCCGCTGTGCTCACAAACCCTCCGTTTTGCACCCAGTTGCCAACAACCAGGTGCAGAGTTATGACTTACAGCAGATAATTGTCTTGCAATAAAGCTTAACTATCAAGCTCTAAACTAAGCTTGTCAACCAATTTTCTAACTAATAGCGACAACTAGCTGATGTACTGAGGCGGCGGTGGCGGCGTGGTGATGATTGCTCCATACCGACGAGTCTGCCAATTGCCCCACGGTGTACTTATTACCGGATCATCGTTAACGATTGTGCTGAAAAGGAATGGATAGCCGGAGAATTCCAAGACACTAAATGCTTGGCTGTCCGGCGATCCACCGCACCATTTATAGGCAAACTGAAAAATATCAATGGTTGGTGGCACAGGAGTTTTCTGCGGCGGTACAACAGGACAACTTATCGCCCAAGCAGCAGCCAACTCACCAAAGTGATCTGCAGGATGCGCATTGGCGTGCATATCACGACCGTAGATGTGATACATGATTGTCGGATTATCATTGGTAGGTGCAGAGACGAGCCCGGAAGTGCTCTGATACATCACTTGTCCCTTGTTGATTGGCACCGAGGCATATTTGGCTACCTTATCTACTTCCGTAGCGATTTTCTGAGTGCCGGCTGGGTCATTTAGTGAATTGTCTGCCAGTCGAAAATGATAAATAAGTTTTGCCGGCGGTGTGGCTGATTGCGCAAGCGCAGGTACTATCCAAGTTGAATGACCTTCTTTTTTGCCAATCACAGGCTCGGCTGTGTGCTTGTAAAATTGCAATTGGCTAACAGCTTTGCCGCCCTCATTCTTAGGCAGAGCCAACCAATCTTTTGCTCCCGGAGCTTTGAAGTCTTGCCCTGTAGGCAGTGTTCCATTATCGCTCAACATTTGGCTCTTAATATGAGCAAGTTCTTGCGAAAAGTCAGTACCACCTCGAATGTAGCTATAAGCATGTGTCACGTAGACATTTGTGTAACCGCCTGCGTATGCCATGTAGCCTGAATAGGGCAAAGTCGGAGGGAAGAAGTCTGTGCCGGATAATACAAAGTGCGTGCCGCTATTGTATTTGGCACCACCCCCGGACAATGCCTTCATGTGTTTAACCATGGCAGTTGTTACTTCCGAAGCGTAAGTCGCATTTATAAGAGCTGCCAATAACTTCGGCTTATCCTTATACAATTTCGAAACAACTTCTTGCTTACGCAATTCAATCTTGTCCGCAAGCGAAGTATCTGTAACGGCGCCACTTGAAAGAGACTTGGCAATGGCATCGTAACCGGCACTTTGGTACGCGCCGGCCATTTCCTTATTGCTGAGTGCAGTACTTTGAGCAGAGCCTAATTGGCTATTCATCTCTTTAAGCTGAGGATCATTCTTAAGAGTTTCACTGGTTATATCTGCTACCGCTTGATAGAGGATGGCTGCCGAACTATTCACCGCTTGGATGCGATCGATACACGCTTGCAGGTGCCAAAATGGATTACCGTCCAGCGTCATTACATTTGGTCCGTACCAAGCAGGTTCGATTTTTACCATTGCGGTGCTTGGTGGCAATACACCCTCAGCAGGCACATAGCCCCACATGCGAGCATTTTGCCGCTGATAGGCTGCCGGATCATTGTTGTATTGTTTGAGGTTTCTTGGGTCGGTACCATTCAACCACTGCCCATTTACCATAATTTGGTTGTGTGTAAATTCACCAGGAATGATAAACAGTTCTCCACTGGTTACAGTAGATCCAGCGGATTGAGCATAAACTGGTTGCAAGAGATCATCAACGCGACCGGCAAATATTTGTTTCGAACCAGCGCTTGCGCCAATTTGAGCAAATGGCGCGCTCAAAGCATCAATGACTGCTTGTCCGTTCGGACGATAATCAAGACTGCGTAGCCAGTCATAAGCAAAGAAAGCTAATGCGACAGACGGATCATCATCATCGCGACCGGTGATACCTTTGAATGGCTTACTAACAGGCGACCCTCCTCCAGTATACGGACCACCTTCTATTTGGAACCACTCACCAGGAGTGTCTTTATCCCAGCCCGCATATGGGCTCTTTGAACTAGAATTCGACGCATCCAACTGAGAGGAATTCATAATTGACTTGACGCTCTTAAAGCTTGGGACTCCACCTGGTCCATCAGCAGGTATCGCACCATTAAAGGCGACTTCTAATACACCTGGTTTTGCAAGTAAAACACGATTCCCGACTTGTGCTGTGGCAATGGTGCTGAGAAACTGAATCTTCTTTTCTTGCTCCGTCTGTTGTTCTTCCTTTTGGGTTTCGGCCACACTGCTCACAGGTTGTGCAGCCATTACTTGAGCTAATACCGGAATGTCGTCGCCAATTTTTTCAAACGCGGAATTTTCAACAAGACTGGGTTGTCCTGCAACAAATCCAAAGCGAACCTTCTCCGTTGTGCCGGCAAGCGGATACTCAACGTCAGCGACGTAATACTTCCGCCCATCAGCTGCGGTTCTAGAATTACTTGCACTGTACGAGACGGAGTCTATTGTCTCGGGTGTAGGAACAGGAATTTGGATTGCACCCTTTTGAACAATATCGTTGAAATGTCCCACTGAAACTTGAAAGTCTTTAGGTGGCTCCTTGCTTCCCGAAATTCTCACGTTATTGGCAATGTAGACCTGATAAGCCGATTCTTTTATGTTTACAGGTTTGTTGTTGCGATCGACAGCACCACTTGCACCGGCTGCTGATGCGGCAATCTTTTCTCGCAATAATTTAATTGCTGCTTTAGTTTCAGTAAGATCATGATTGACCATATACTGCATCGACTTGCTGCCGAGTTTTTCAGCAATGATGGCGTCAAGTCTTAAGGTAGCAAGTTGCGTATTAATTCCGCGCACAGGCCACTTAATGTCACCTTCGGGATCATCAACGAGCGCTAGACGTCCTTGCGGACCGTCAACCACTACTCGTCCCATATCTATGGCAGCCTGCAAGGCTGCTGCGTCGATTGCATTCTGGGCTTGCTTGTGAACACCTATCAATTGGTTGACGTTCAGCACGAGAACACCAATCAAGACTACGAAGCCAATGACTGTTACCAACAGAATCAGCATATTGCCTTTCTGTCGACGCTTTAAATGCATGGGGGCACCTCGATTTATAAACTAAGGCGGACCAACTCACAGTGTCATACATACACTGGAATCCGAATTCTAATAAGGCTATGCCAAAGATTTATTCCCTTATTAACCGGCCGTATAACTGACAGCCTCGTTTTCTAACCCTAGGGCATCTTGGGGGGCACAAGCATACAGAAGCTTTCGTTCTCCAAACCACGCAGGGCAGCTGCTTTTGCCACTCTAGAGATAGCTAACTGGAATGCAGCTGTCCGCAAATCGGTATGGCTGTGTTTAACGATACGTTTAATTTCGGTATAGGCATCGCTCATTAAATTCTTAAGTTCGGCATTCACGCGATCTTCTTTCCAGCGAAACTGCTGAACGTTTTGCACCCATTCAAAATAGCTTACGATAACGCCACCGGCATTGGCATAAATATCAGGCAGTACCACGGTACCGGCTTTTATGAAATGCTCGTCTGCCTCAGGAGTTGTTGGACCGTTGGACCCCTCAATAATGAATTTTGCCCTTACAGAATGCGCCGTCTCATGAGTTAAAACGTTGCCTAGTGCAGCAGGGACTAAGACATCGCACTCTGTAGCCAAAAGGCTATCGGCAGGTACCGCTTCAGCATGAGTAAAGCCAGATATTCCACCTCTCACCATTGAGTAATTGATCAAGTCTTCAATGTCGATTCCATTTTTGTTGCGAATGGCACCGCCTGCATCCGACACCGCAACAATCTTGCCGCCCTCAGCATTTATAAAACGAGCGGTCCAGGAGCCGACATTGCCAAATCCTTGAATAGCGTATGTCATGTCGGAAATTTTCTTACCATGATCAGCAAGCAAAGCCTCTAATGCGAAAACCAAACCGCGCCCGGTTGCTGCTTCTCGTCCTTCAGAACCGCCTAAATCAAGCGGCTTTCCTGTGACTACTTGCGGTGTCCAGCCATGATATTTCGAGTACTGATCCACAATCCAAGCCATTGTTTGAGCGTTGGTGCCCATATCAGGAGCAGGAACATCAAGTGCCGGTCCAATGATGTCGTGAATGTTGTCTACGAAAGCGCGAGTGACTCTCTGTAATTCTGAATAAGACAACTGCGTAGGATCGCAATTAATGCCTCCCTTCGCTCCACCATAAGGCAGATTAGCGACAGCAGTTTTCCAGGTCATCAATGAAGCAAGCGAATTGACCTCGTCCGGATCAACGTCAGGGTGATAGCGTAAGCCACCTTTCATTGGACCGCGAGAATTATCGTGCTGCACGCGAAAACCAACATATGTTGCTAGCTCACCATTGTCACGCTCTATGGTGCACTCAACTTTCACTTCTCTCTTTGGAGCAACAAGAATGCGCTCCAAGCGTTGTCCAATACCAAGTCTTTTCGCTGCTCGCGAAAAGTAATAGCGAGTTGCCTCTGATGCGCGCATAACGACTCTTTCTTGAGGGAGATTCTCAGTCTCTATATTCCCTACAAGCTAAAAGATACGTGCAATTATCAGCTACCTAGGCTAGGTTAACCAGGGCTTCAGCCAGCATGGCGCCGACTGGCATAGATTTTTGGTTGTCTGCGTGCATCATCGTCACAGACGGTACAAGTTTACGTGTTTCCGATATTACAAAGTTAACTCGTTCTTCAGGAGTCATGAAAGGCACGCGCACGACGGGCACACCGCGCTTGATGTAGCAGCGCTCCAAGATGTTGGATATTTCGCGGGTGAATTCAATATTTTCTCTGCGCACATCATTGGTTTCAAAAAAAGGTAATTCTTCCACGAGAAACGCCAGGTCATAACGGTCAGCATTGAGTCTTGAAAATGCCGCCGGCACAAAAAGCTTGTCATAGATAAAGTAAGCTTCGCCGTCAAAAACGCCTCTGTCCAGGAACATGACGCGCCCTTCGTCGTTCAGGCGGGACTCTTCATCCAACTGACAGCGTAAAACTTCGTGTTGGAAGGCATTGCGGTCTTCCCAGGGCAAAAATTTGCCCTCTTTGATGGTCTTGGTGGCTTGCTCCTCAATGACCGGATAGCCGCGCTTTTGCAAAAGCTCAATAAGAGTAGTCTTGCCAACCGAAGGCCCACCAGTTATCACGATGCGCATGCGTTTAAGTCCCTTTCTTTGTAGGTCGCTCCGGTTGCAGCTATCGCTTCCACCTTCGCTTAGCCATTCGGCTGTGCTAGTTCGCTCCACGGACGGATTGCTATGTCGCAACCCTTGCTTCGCTTCTCTGGCAGAGCTTCGCTCAACACTTGGTTTGACTTTAATGAAAAGTACAGGAATAGGCAAGGGCCAAAATGGGGAAAAATCCCAATTAAAGCGGAATTTAGATTGGCTAGAACCGTCCTACCTGCGGAGTGTCCTTGTCTTCTGCCTTGTATTCGACCATCTGGATAAGCCCAGAATCGTTTTTCGCCAAGACTCCTCTATCATTCAGCACCTGTTGAATCTTCGGCAGAGCGTCACGCGCCGCTTGCTCACCTTCAGAAATTGCTTTTCTGGCATCATCCATATTCCTAGATAGCAAATAAATGCCGGTGGTTATTGGCTTAATAAGAACGTCGGCAGCTGCAGCATCCTCTTTGTCTAGTTTTTCCAACATTAGCGAAGAGCACCGGCGGCTCACAGAGCCAAGATGATGGAAGTACTCATCAGGCATGTCCTTGATAGTCTCGTTAACATCTACAGCAATGACGATATCCGCACCGAGTTCTTGAGCCTTTTTCACCGGCAAATTGCAAACAATGCCACCATCAGTTAGCAGCTTGCCGTCAATTTGCACAGGTTTTCTCAGAAAAGGCACCGCGCAGCTTGCCTGCAAGACGGTTCCCAATTTTCCGGACTTAAGAATTACCGGTTCACCACTTAAGAGATCCGTGGCGACCGCATAAAAGGGTATTTTGAAATCTTCGATATTGCCGGAACAAGAAGACGAAGTACGGCCATTTAAGTACTTACAAAATTTCGAACCACCGTAAAGCCCCTCGTACGAGTGACGTCCAAATACACGAGGCACGAAAAATACCGGCGTAAGCGCAACACGCATCTTGATGGGAACGGTATCAAAAGCCCGCATCATGGACTTATCTAAGATCATTTTTTCAATTTGACTTGGGCTGCAGCCAGCGGCGTATAGTCCACCCACCACAGAGCCCATACTCGTACCAACAATAAAATCTATAGGTACACCTGCATCGTGCAATACGCGCAAAACGCCTACATGAGCGCAACCACGTGTGCCACCACCACCCATAACTAATGCAACTTTCGGATGGTTATTATTACTGTTGGGCTCTAAAGCATTGGCTGACGGCAGCATCGTTGTTGCTGCTAAAAAAACGGCGACTAAGCTTTGAGAAATTCTCGATTTTAGTTCCATTCTTGTCACCCATTCCTCAGAGAAGAGAGGTCACACTATTGACCTACCCGCACCTCTTGAAAACCAATCTGTTCCCAAGTGCAGGGGTAAAATTTTGTAAACCCGGGAACTTTCCGCCCGGCGCTGAAACCGGCTCCTTTAGCGGTTTTCCATGCAACTATCGAGCTGATAAGTTAATATCGGGAAGGTGGCTCGTTTTCGGAGACTGGCATGGCAGAAGGTTCTTCAGCAGTTTTAGCTATGATTTTGACGTTCATAGCTTGGTTTATCGGCTTCTATCTCTATCACGGACTTGGGATTACTCTGGGTTATCATCGCCTTCTGTCTCATAAGGCTTTGACAGTTCCCAAATGGCTCAGTTACTTGATCGTTTCAGGCGGTTACTTCTGTTTACAGGGCGGTCCTGTCGTTTGGGTTGGCGTGCATCGTCTGCACCACCAGAAAACCGACATGCCCGGTGATCCTCACGCACCGGAGGAAGGTTTCATTCATGCGCTGTTTGGCTGGATGCTTGGGATGAAGGAGAAGCAGTCTAGTGAAGACTTACATCGCCTGTGTCCGGACTTGATGGCTGATCCAATATATAGCCGACTCGGCAGCACACACAATCCAATTCAAGCGTATGCTTGTCTGGCGGCCAATATAGTCTTTCGCGCGCTCATCCTCTATTTCTTCGGCTGGGTAGCGCTAGCTGCCGACTTGCTTGCTTCGGGAATGGTTTTCTGGAGCCCGCAATTGGTTAATACTATTTGTCACATGCCGTCTATGGGCTATCGACTTAACGACACGCGCGATAAAAGCCGCAATGTCTGGTGGGTTGCGGTGCTCGCGCTTGGTGAAGGGTGGCACAATAATCACCATGCAGTACCGAAGTCGGCTCGCCACGGCTTTGCTTGGTGGGAAATTGATGTTACTTGGTACGCTGTGTGGGTTTTAGAAAAACTCGGGCTGTCAAAAAATATCGTACGCCCGCCGAAACACATTAGATCAAACGGTTAGCGATTGATCCACTTTTCGACAACTTCTTTGAACCTATCTAGTTTCACCGGCTTGACTAGATAGTCATCCATTCCTGCGGATAAACATCTTTCGCGATCACCTTCCATTGCTGAGGCGGTAAGAGCAACAATCGGCGTATGCTTGCCCGTCTTTGCCTCCAGCTTTCTAATTTCCAATGTTGCTTGGAAGCCATCCATTTCAGGCATTTGCACATCCATAAGAATAAGGCAGAACTTCTTTTTTTTAAATGCTTCGAGCGCATGTATTCCTGTCGATGCTACTTCTCCAGTCAATCCCAAATGCCTTAGCTGGAATGTAATTAGTTTCTGCAAAACCGCATTATCTTCCACAATCAAAACTTCATTGGCGGCCCGATCCACAACACTTGCCGGTGGAATTGTATCCAGAAACTTTTGTTTTGATTTCCAGACATCAGAATCCGCAGAAATTTCCGGAACTCTCAATTTAACGATAAACCAGAAGCGCGAGCCAACACCTTTTTTGCTTTCTACAGAAATTTCGCCGACCATAAGCTCGGTCAATCGCTTACTTATGGACAACCCGAGTCCTGTGCCACCTTGGTTGCGAGTGCTCTCACCATTCACTTGCACAAACGGATGGAATAGAGTTTCTATTTCTTCCTGGGATAACCCTATGCCTGTATCACTAACCGAAAACTCCACGGTGGCTTGTCCATCTTCGCGTGCAACTAAGCGCACGACAACATTTATTTCCCCACGCTCAGTAAATTTGACGCTGTTGCTGAGCAAATTGGTGAGAATTTGTTTTAGTCTAACGGAATCGCCGCTTAATATTTCAGGGACATCGGAGTCCACCGCCATCGAAAGTTGCAATTTCTTTTCTTCTGCCTGGCGCTCAAATAGTTCTACTGTCTCGGCAACCATGGCTCGCAAATCAAAATCGCCAATATCCAAACCTAGTTTGTCTGCTTCTATTTTGGAAAAATCTAGAATGTCGTTAACGATTTCGAGCAGCGATTGCGCCGACTTATGGCATTGACTAGCCAGCAGAGCCTCTTCATCTTTCAATGTTTGCGAAAGAAGTATTTCCGTCAATCCAATAACTGCTGCCAGCGGCGTACGGATTTCATGGCTGATGTTGGCGACAAACTGCGACTTAATGCGGGAAGATTCAAGAGCTTGGTCACGTGCTCTTTCAAGTTCCACTGTAAGCATTTGCAAGGACTGGTTGGCTTCATTTAACTCTGCTACGCGACTCTGCAAGTCGATGTTTAGTGTCCGAATGCTTGATTCGGCGGCTCTTTTTGCTGTCACATCACTGAATATGCACAGAGCACCTATTATTTCGCCCGCTTTATTTCGCAAAGTTCTAGTGTTGCACTGCAATAGAAGACCATCTGGAACAGTCTCATTGCGCAGAAAAACTTCCGCATCAGGCACGTCTTCACCTTGCAGAGCTTTGTAAGCTGGCAAATTTTTCAATTCGTAAGGCGTTACGCCATCAGGCAAGAAGCAACCAAAGCTTTTAACCCAATCTTCGGGTGGATAGCTTGGTACATCAGCCAACCCGTATATTTCTTTGGCTGCCCGATTACGATATTGAAATTTTCCACTGCAATCCCAAACAGCCACGCCTTCTTCGATACTATCGAAGACAAAAGACAGCATGGCTAATTCTTCTTCAACCGAATTGAGAAAAGGTCCGTTCATATTCTTAAAACGACTAAGACTTACCTTTCCATATTGGATCGTGGAAGCCTTTTTTACTAGAGGTTCCAAACCAACGTGTCATGGTCATTTTTTGTTGAGTGTAAAACTGAATCCCTTCTTTGCCCTGAATATGCAAATCGCCGAAGAATGAAGCGTTCCAACCGGTGAATGGGAACCAAGCCATCGGTGCTGGAACCCCCACATTAATTCCGATCATGCCGGCATTAAAGCGATGCTTAAATTCACGAGCTGCACGTCCACTGCTGGTGAACATCACAGCACCGTTACCAAATGGACACTGTTTGCCTAATTCAATGGCATCTTCAACTGTGTTTACACGGACAACGGAAAGCACGGGTCCGAAGATTTCTTCTTTAGCAACCGTTGATTGTGGTTTAACTTGATCGAGAATTGTCGGTCCAAGGAAATAGCCGTTTGGAGAGTCAGCCACTTTGATGGAACGTCCGTCAACTACTGCATCAGCACCCTCTGCAACACCCTTATCAATCAAGCTCTTCACTTTGGCTAAGTGATCAGCACTGATAACAGGACCCATATCAACACTGCCGCCCATATCGGTACGTCCGACCTTGAGACTGCGTGTGGCATCTGCGAGTTTCGGGATAAGTATGTCGGCAGCTTCACCAACCGGCACAGCTAATGAGCCTGCCATGCAACGCTCACCGGCACAGCCAAAAGCAGAAGCTTGCAGAGCTTGTACTGTTTGATCCATATCGGCATCAGGCATGATGATGATGTGGTTTTTAGCACCACCGGCTGCTTGTACACGTTTGCCGTTGAGAGTGCCTTTTTCGTAGATGTATTTAGCTATGTGAGTTGAACCAACGAAAGATACAGCCTTCACCAATGGATGCTCAAGAAGTGCATCAACTGCTTCCTTGCCGCCGTGGACAATGTTCAATACGCCTTCAGGCAATCCGGCTTCAGCAAGATACTTGGCGATAATCATGCTGGAAAGAGGGACTTTTTCCGACGGCTTCAAAACAAATGTGTTGCCGCAAGTAATGGCAATTGGATACATCCACAGAGGAACCATTGCCGGGAAGTTAAACGGAGTGATACCAGCGCAAACACCAAGCGGGTGTCTCATGGTTTCACAATCTACATTGCGAGCAATGTTCTCCAGCGACTCGCCCATCATTAAACTAGGGATGCCGCAAGCAAATTCAACAACTTCGATACCACGCTGAACGGAAGCTTTTGCCTCAGGCAAAGTCTTGCCGTGCTCACGTGTAACTGTTTTTGCAATTTCTTCGTAGTTAGCTTCAAGCAAAGCCTTGAAGCGAAACATCACACGCGCACGCTCGACTACAGGAGTTTCAGCCCAATCAGCAAAAGCTTTTTGCGCCGCTTGAACAGCGAGGTCCACTTCACTGTTGCCGCACATGGGGACGCGGGCAATAACTTCACCCGTATTTGGGTTGCTTACATTGCTAAAGTTCGTAGCTTTGGAATCCTGCCACTTACCACCGATGAAAAGCTGACAGGCGGTCGCCTTGCTTTCTGCTACTGGCATCTGAACTTCCTCCACATGAGCCGAATAGCCTAATTTTATTGCCAAAACGACGATTTTCGGCATCCAGTGCCGGTTTTCAGGGGATTTATAAGATGTTTATTATCGACTACGCCTGCGCAGACGCCTTAATTCGTCGTCCATGCTAAGTTCTGGCGAATTCCGGTGGTTAATCCGCTCCAAGCCGCGCGCAGCCCATGTTTCAGCCTTCTTGCCGGTGGCTTTTCCACGCAAAACCTTTATACCTTGCCTGATTTCGTCATCCAGAGCCGCTCTAGAAGCTCTGTCGTCGTGGAGAAAGTCCAGACTATGGTCGCAGTGCATGATCTGCACAATCCGGTCGGCCGTAATAGGCTCGTTGACCGCTATAGATAGATCGCAGCCCATTGGCTCATCAGGATTGAGATTGAAGACAAAATCGATGTCTTCCAGATGCCGCCTGTCGAACTTAATCTTAAGCAGAACAGGCTCGTGACTCAAATTATTGCGATAGCCGAAGCTTTGGTCACGCAAGCTTGCCACACGGGCAAAGTCGTATGCTCTATCGGCGTTGGTGCAGAGAAAGATGAGTCCGGAACGCCCAAGCTCGATTTGACCGGCTGTTCTAATTTCAAAACGACGATAACAATTCGTACCATGATAGAGGTAGATTTCACTGCCATCCCAATTGTGTTCAACAAAGGGGAAGTGCCGAAGAAATTCCGGCAAATCATTAGACATTCGGAAATCAAATTCCTGTGACACTCTTTCGTTACCTCACTGGTAACATGCCACAAGATGAGATTTTTGAAACTTAAACCTTGGCTGCGGTTTTGCTTTGTCTTTCAATGCGCTTGTTGGCGACAATTGCAGCTTCATTAACCGTTTCAGAAAGCGTCGGGTGTGGGTGAATTGTTACAAGCAAGTCTTCCAACACGGCGCCCATCTCGATTGCCAGTGCAGCTTCGCTTATAAGTTCGCCGGCACGTGGTCCGACAATTCCGACACCCATAACAAGAGTTGTTTTGGGATCGTAGACAATCTTTGTTTGTCCAATCGGCTCATTCAAAGTCATAGCGCGACCGGAAGCCGACCATGGGAATTTGGCCGCTACAACTTCAACACCTTGAGCTTTTGCTTCGGTTTCTGTAATACCAACCCAAGCAATTTCCGGCTCAGTGAAAACAATCGCTGGAATGCAGCGATTATCAAATACTGTGTCGCGTCCAGCCAAAACTTCAGCGGCAACAATACCTTGACGCATTGCGCGGTGAGCAAGCATCGGCTGACCGGAGACATCACCAATTGCCAAAATGCGCTTGTCGGCAGTTTTGCATTGATCGTCAATTTCGACAAAACCGTGTTTGTCGATTTTGACTTGTGTTGTTTCCAGCCCTAGGTTGTCGCTATTTGGTCTGCGACCGACAGATACGAGAACGCGATCAAATTTTTCAGAAGCAGGAACATCTTTGCCTTCAAATGAAGCAACGATGCCATCTTTTTCTTCTTTAATGCCGGCAACTTTTGTATTCAAGTAAATTGCCTTGAATGTTTCTTGCAAGTGCTGCGCTAATGGTTTGACGAGATCTCTATCTACACCAGGCAGAAGTCCATCCATCATTTCAACAACGGTTACTTCAGATCCCAAAGCAGCATACACAGTGCCCATTTCCAGACCTATGTAACCACCACCGATAATCAAAAGCTTCTTCGGTACTTCTTCAATAGCTAGTGCCGATGTTGAATCCATCAAGCGCTTGCTTTGTAGATCCAGTCCCTTTGGTACAACCGGACGTGAACCTGTCGCTAAAATTGCGTGTTTGAAGTTAACACGCATAGAGCCGTGTTCTTGTTCAACACGAAGTGTTTTGGAGTCTTGAAACTCAGCATGACCGACAACAATTTCAACGCCTGCACTTTTGCACATGCCAACAATGCCTTGGGCAAGCTTGTCTGTTACGCCCTGCTTCCAGGTGCGCAATGCGTTGATATCAATTTTTGGAGGCTGGAATGTAATGCCAAACTGAGCGGCTGCTTTGCTGGAATCAATTACTTCGGCAGCATGCAACAACGCTTTGGATGGAATACATCCAACGTGTAAACAAACGCCACCTGGCTTTTCGCGGCTGTCGACGAGCATTGTTTTAATGCCCAACTCAGCTGCGCGTAAAGCTGCGGTATAACCACCAGGTCCGGCGCCGATGACTACAAGATCAACGTTCTGCGCCATTTCGCCCATAACCATAGTGAGTTAGACCTCCAGTAAGAGTTGTAGCGGATCTTCCAGACAGTTGATGACGTGCCTTACGAAGTAGGCTGATTCAGCCCCATCTGCTAGGCGGTGATCGAAGGACATTGCCAATGGCAGTATCCAACGGATTTGAATTGCACCATCTCTAACGACAGGCTTCTGCACGGAACGTGCCATTCCCAGAATAGCGCACTCAGGGTAATTGACCATCGGCACCATATTTGTTCCACCGATTGCACCAATGTTGGTGATGGTGAATGTGCCACCCTGGAGTCTATCCAACTCAATTTTGCCTTCGCGAGTCTTACGAGCAATGTCGTTCAATTCAATTGCCAATTCCGGCAATGACTTTTGATCAACATTTCTAATTACCGGCACGATTAGACCGCGCTCTGTCGCCACAGCGATACCAATATTGTAGTAGCGCTTGAAGACAATTTCGCCTGTTTTTTCATCAAGACTGGAGTTGAATTGCGGGTATTTCTTCAGCGCTGAAGCAACTGCCTTAAGGGCAACGACAGTCAATGTCAATCTGCCGCCACGGTCAGCAATTTCTTTCTCGTGCTTTTTCAGCGACTCATTCAAATGAGTAATGTCAGCTTCATCACAGTGAGTTACGTGTGGGATATGCGCCCACGATGTAGCCATACTCTGAGCAATCTTGCGGCGAATTGATCTTAAAGGTACGCGATCAACTGGACCGTACTTGCTGAAATCAGGCATTTCAACATAACTTGTGGAGAAAGGCTCCAAAGCTTCGCCTTCTTTTTTTGGTCCGCCGTACATTGTTGTAACAGATACGGTATCCGGAACTTTCGGCGATGCCGGCAGCTTACTTGTCGCTCCACCTTCTTTAAAGGCGACAACGTCTTCACGCATAACGCGCCCAGCAGGGCCACTGCCTACTACTTGAGTTAAATCAACACCTAGTTCTCTAGCTACTCTTCTTGTTGCAGGAGCAGCCGGCACCGGACGGCCAGTCACAGCTTGTCCACCGTTGCTGCGTGCAGCAACTGGTTGGGCTGTTTCATGAGCGATTTTTTCAGAAGTCTTGGCGGCAACTGCCGAAGCCTTTGCTTCTTCTTTAGCACGAGCCGGCTGGGCACCCTTGGATTCACCAAAAGTCACCATGACCATGCCGACCTTAACTGTTTGTCCAACCTTAACGTGGATTTTCTCCACGACGCCTGTTACAGGCGATGGAATTTCCACTACCGCTTTGTCGGTTTCCACCTCGAAGATACCTTGATCTTCTTTAATGGATTCGCCTTCCTTAACAAGGATACCCAGAACCTCAGCTTCGTGAATTCCTTCACCTAGGTCCGGCAATAAAAACTCAGTCGACATATTTTCTAGAACCTCAGTGTCTTACGGCAAGCTTCAACCACTTTGTCCGTATCAGGAATGTAGAACTTTTCCTTAGAGAAGTAAGGAACAGGAACATCGTAGCCTGTCAGACGAATGACTGGTGCTTCCAAATAGAGGAAAACATTTTCGTTGATACGCGAGACAACTTCAGCTGCCACACCGCAAGCACGAGGTCCTTCATGGACGACAACCGCACGACCGGTTTTAGCAACTGAGTTGACGAATGTTTCAGTATCCAGTGGCATCAGTGAAAGCAAATCAATAACTTCAGCCTTGACGCCGTCTTCTTCCATAAGCAGTTCGGCTGCTTCCAAACAAGGACGCATCGTTGCTCCGTAAGAAATGATTGTGATATCCGAACCAGGACGCACGACTTGTGCCTTCCCAATCGGCATCACTTCAATCTCATCCGGAACTTCTTCCTTGAAAAGACGATACAAAGCTTTCGGCTCATAGTAGATAACAGGATCCGGATCATTGATCGCTGCATGCATTAACGCACGAGCATTTCTTGGACCGGACGGCATTACAACTTTCAGTCCTGGTGTATGGCAATAGATAGCCTCACGCGATTCTGAATGGTGCTCAAGAGCACGAATGCCTGCACCGGATGGAGCACGCATTACCATGGGAACAGTTACGCGACCACGGGTTCTGTTACGGAAACGCGCTGCGTGTGATTCCAATTGCTGGTAGGCGTAATAGTCAAAACCGGCAAACTGAATTTCAGCAACCGGCAAGAGTCCGTTAATTGCCATACCAATTGAGGTGCCTACAATTCCGGATTCAGCAAGTGGCGTATCAAATACGCGCTTATCGCCGAATTTGGCATGAAGACCTTCAGTAATACGAAAGACGCCTTCATCAACGCCAACGTCTTGACCAAGTACGACGACGCGACTGTCTTTTTCCATTGCTTCAAAGAGTGCCAAGTTGATTGACTTGGCCATATTCATCTCAGCCATTTTCTAGCCACCTCTTTTTGCCGTTCCGGCAATACTGCGCTGTGGATTGGACTTGGCGGAGACTTCATCAGCACGTCCGAGAGATTCGGCTAATTCATGTTTCTGAACTTCCAAGTGCACTGGAACATCGGCGTAAAGGAAATCGAACATTGCCAATGGTTCCATGAGTTCTTTGCTCTTAGCTAAAGTTTCCATCTTCTTCACGGCTTCTTTTATCTCCTCGTCAATTTCTGTTTCCATTTTTTGTCTCTTCTCATCGTTGAGCAATCCCTTCTTCTCAAGGTATTTAGCAAAACGAATCAAAGGTTCACGCTTAGCCCACTTTTGCGCTTCTTCATCCGAGCGATATTTCTTCGGATCATCGGCTGTGGTGTGCGGGGTATAACGATAAGTCAAACAATCCAGCAAGGTCGGACCCTCGCCTTTGCGCGCACGCTCAATGGCCTCTTTGGTGGCAACATACACCGCCAGCACATCATTGCCATCAACTCTTACGCCAGGTACGCCATAGCCAACTGCCTTCTGAGCAATTGTCTTTGTGCGGGTTTGCTTGTGCAATGGCTCGGATATTGCGAATTGATTGTTTTCACAAACGAAAATAACCGGTGCATTGAACACAGCAGCAAAATTTATGCCTTCGTGGAAATCACCTTCCGAAGAAGATCCATCACCGAAGTAGGTCAAAACAACTTTGTTCTCGCCTTTGATGTTGTTAGCCATACCGATGCCGGATGCATGCAACAACTGCGAAGCAACCGGCACGCAGATGGGCAAATCATTGACGCCTTCCGGAGGTACCGCACCTTCTTCAAAGCCTGCCCAGTAAAGAAGCAATCTTTCTAACGGCCAGCCGCGATAAAGGAAACAAACTAATTCGCGATACGCCGGTACAAACCAGTCAGATTTTTCGATGGCAAATACGGAACCAAGTCCGATTGCTTCGTGTCCTGTGGACTGCGGAAACGTACCGATGCGTCCCTGTCTCTGCAAATTGAGCTGACGCTCATCCACACGTCTGGAATAAAGCATCCAGCGGAACATGTCCAACAATTCTTTGTCGCTCAGCTTAGGCTCTAAAGCCTTGTCGACATTGCCCTCTTCATCAACGATGGAGAGAGTCTCGACTGTGTAATCGAACTCCAGCTCTTTTCTTGGCATTGCTTAAATTACCGAATTTTGAATTGACTCTGCTTGACTATTTCGTCAAAAGCAGAGAAAGTATGTCATAGATCAAATAGGGCACAGAGCGGCCTTATAGGGAATTTACCGGCACCTCTTTGAGAGGTAAGCTCTGTCTGGATTTTGCTAGATGAAAACAAAAATAACTACTGACATCAAAGATACAGAAAACGGCACCCAGTTGCCGATTTCTGTCCTGGATATAACCGACACAAGTGCAAAACCGGACTGGCTCAAGGTGCGTTTGCCGACAAGCGTTCCTTACCAAAACTTGAAGCGCCTTGTAACAGAACTCAATCTTCACACTGTTTGCGAATCAGCAGCATGTCCAAATAGAGGCGAATGTTGGTCAAATTCCACAGCCACATTCATGATTTTGGGCAACATCTGCACACGCAGTTGCGGCTTCTGCAATGTGATCACTGGACGTCCGACTGAACTTGATTTAGATGAACCGCGTCGTGTTGCTGATGCGGTAAAAAACATGCAACTGAAATATGCGGTCATCACTTCCGTAAACAGAGATGAATTAGTTGATGGTGGCGCATCCGTATGGGCAGAAACCATTCGCCAAATTCACGAATCATCTCCTGACACGAAGGTGGAAGTTCTAATTCCAGACTTTTGCTCCAACTGGGAAGCACTGGATGTAGTGCTCAACGCAAAACCAGACGTATTGAACCACAACATCGAAACAGTACCGCGTCTTTACCTTCAAGTAAGACCACAGGGCAAATTTACCCGCAGCCTGGAACTCTTGAAACTAGCCAAAGAAAAAGGCTTCACCACAAAATCTGGATTAATGGTCGGACTTGGTGAAACCGACGAAGAAGTTACAGAAGTCCTGCGTGAACTCAAAGCATCAAATGTTGATCTGGTAACAATCGGACAATACATGCAGCCGACACCAAAGCATTTACCTGTCCAGCGCTGGGTGCATCCCGATACGTTTGAGAAGTGGCACAAAGAAGGCATGGCAATGGGCTTCCAGAATGTCTTTTCTGGTCCGCTTGTGCGCTCAAGTTATCACGCTGAAGAACAAGCGTTTGGCAAGGAGACTGTCCAAACGAAGAAATCGGAAGAGTAGCCCTCACCACACCTCCACTTTCAGATCGGCAACGCCAGCATCTCGAAGTCGCTGAAAATCACGATCACCTGAAACAACCGTCAGATCATAAGTCTGCGCCACCGCAGCGATCCACAAATCGTTGTCACTAAAACCTAATCGCTCGATACTAATCCTATAACGCTTCGACTTTTGTTTCGGTCCAAGACGCTTCATTACTAGGTCCTTTACTTCACCATATTTAGGTGCGCACTCACGAGTAACGGGATAGACCACAATATCCTCCAAAAAACGTTGAACCTTTAGCAAGTTTTCTGACGGGTAGGCTGACTTTAGCGCCATATAAAACAACTCGCCAGCCACTATGGTTGTCGTAGCGACTGACAAGAAACGCAGTGAATTACCTATAGGCTCATCTGCTTGCGTCCCCTTCAGAAAAAGACTGCAATGAGTAGTGTCTAGTAGGTACATAGTTAGAATCTGGCTCGGCTGCGCGAGGCAATAACTTCTTTTAGGAGCTCATCAATGTCGTGTCCCACCCATGCACCCCAATGCTTCATCAGGTCGGCACCCGTACGGAGTTTTTCCCCAGGAGGCAATTTAATAGTGATCGGAAGTTTCTGCCTCTTGCTAGAACCAGACATCTTAGTCTTCTTAAGTTTCCTTCGCGGTACTGCCATGTGAGCATCCTCCCCGGCGTAATTACAGTTTATCAAATGACATCAGTCCAAGGTTGTTCCAATATAAAGACGTTGGACACTGCCAAAAAGTTCAATGCAAAACATTAAATGTTGACTCAATGTCACGCTCCGACCGAAGCATCGTCCGTTAGCGCAACTTGAGGTTACACAGGCGGTCAGCAAGGGAATAGTAACTCCGTGTATGCCCGGCTGTACGTGAGAGTAACTCGCTTGCTGTCCCCAGAACAAAAACAAGTTGTACAAGCAATAGAACAACTAAATCTGGTCGTTACTCCGGCAGATATAGTTGATAAAACAGGCTTACCCATAAATACTGCCGCGCGTGAAATCAATCAAATCGCATTCGAGACCGGAGCAAGGCTTGAGATTACCAAAGGAGGAAGAGTTGTTTATCACTTCACCCGTGGATTTCATGTAGCTTACTTAGCTCAAGGGCAACTGAAGATTGTCAATAAATTCATTGCGGCGTCCCTTTCGGCATTGTACTTTTTATTTCAAATTACCGTCATTGTAGTTTCAGTCATACCATGTCTGCTTATGGGGGGAAGATTGCTGGTTGTAGCCTTAGGTCTCTTATTTTATTTGGTGTTCCTTGAAATCACCAAAAAGCCTGACGAAAGGAACATACTTACAGACTTCATTCATTATATTTTCGGAGAGAAGAATCCAAATTACGATCTCGAAGACAGAAAATGGCGACTTCTGGCTCACGAAATTGACATCAATGACAATAAGTTGACAGTAGAACAAATGGCGCCGTTCACCGGGCTAGATCCAAAATCAGAAGAGTCCGCT
>JAKFVJ010000004.1 GCA_021732245.1 Candidatus Obscuribacterales bacterium
ACTAAGAAGGACTGGGGTTAACCCCAATTGCTAATAAAAACCGTTAGACAGGTTGGCTAATTTTTGATGCTGTTTTTTGGACACAATGCACATTGCTGTCAATAGTTGGGCTGGTGTAAATTGAGAGTAGGAAGAACAGAAAGCGCTTATCAAAAGTGCACTGTTGTTGCGGCTTTTACGCCCGCCTTCTTTGGAACACGTTGAAATAGCAATATTCAATAGAGAGAATCATGAGCAACGCAAAATTCCTAATAACGAGTTTTCTGTAGCGTCTCTTCTTTACCAGTCGCTGTGCGGTGCACGCGGCTAATTCCAATAACTTCTCAAGTTAACTTACAAGCACACCAAATATGGTGATGCCTTACGTCAACGCACATTCCAATACGGAAAGGTACATTTTATGGTTCTCTACAAGAAGGACATGCAAGAAAAGTCACGGTTACCGATTGTAGACAGACAGGCTCTGCGCTACGAGCAGATGGCAGCTGAGGCGCTAACGAATTCAATTGAACACTTAAACCATGCCTACAGACAAAAACTTTGTGGAGCAGAGGGCGCAGTTGAGTTTCGTGATGGTGGTGTTTATACCTACGACAATCATGGCAAACGCTATTTGGATTGTCTTGGTGGATACGGCATATTCAACGTCGGACACAGACACCCGCGCGTTATTGAAGCTGTACGCAATCAATTAGATCAAGTCTGCCTGCACAGTCAGGACTTGCTCAATCCTTGGGCAGCTGAGCTTGCAGCCAAACTAGCTGATATTGCTCCAGGCAAACTGAAGTACACATTTTTCTGTAACAGTGGAACAGAAGCAGTGGAAGGCGCCTTGAAACTGGCTCGCCTGTATACAGGCAAGACTGAAATCATCTCCACACGCAACGCCTATCACGGTGTCTCCATGGGAGCGCTTTCGGCAACCGGTCGCGATGTATTTCGTAAGCCGTTTGAGCCTTTGCTCGATGGATTTGTACATGTGCCGTTTGGCGATGCAGCAGCCATTGAAGCTGCAATCACAAAGAAAACAGCAGCTGTAATCCTTGAACCAATTCAAGGTGAAGGTGGTATTCACGTGCCGCCGAAAGGCTACTTGAAGAAAGTTCGTCGCATAACCCAAAAGCACGGCATCTTGCTCATTCTCGATGAAGTGCAGACAGGTATGGGACGCACAGGTCGCATGTTTGCTTGCGAACATGAAAATGTTCAACCGGACATCATCTGCTTAGCCAAAGCGCTCGGCGGCGGTGTCATGCCAATCGGTGCTTTCATGTCGACATCGAAGATTTGGAAAGTGTTGGAATCAAACCCAACAATTCACAACTCGACATTTGGTGGTAACCCGCTTGCTTGTACGGCAGCATCCGCCACAATTGATGTATTGCGAGATGAACACTTGCCTGCTCGTGCAACCATGATGGGCAACCACTTCATGCGTCGCTTAACGCAGCTTCAGAGACGTTACCCTGAATACATTGCTGATGTTAGAGGTAAAGGTCTCTTGATTGGCTTGGAATTCGAAACCAAGGAAGTCCGTGAAGCTGTCCAAGTGGAACTCTTCCACAGAGGTGTATTGGTAGCCGCTACGCTCAATGCGAACCGCACAATTCGTATCGAGCCACCATTAATCATCACTGAATCGCAAATCAATTTGATGGTTGATACCTTGGAAGATATCTTGGTTGACATCACCAATAAAAAGGTGAAGGTCAAGAAGAGAAAAGCCAAGAAGGACTAACCCCTGCTAGACTTTTGTCGGGGGTATTTACCAATGAATAAATTAGGCTTGATTACAGGCGCAGTTTTGGCGGCAATCACAGTACAGGCAACCCTGGCACAGACTTCGACGACCGAGGAAGTAATTATTACGGAACCGGCTTTTAAATCTCAGAAGAAGCCGTTGATTCCTGGTGGGAAAGAGACACGCATTCCATATAGCCCGGTGCCGTTATTCAAACAACGACTCACTAATAGCTTGGAGCAAATTGATACTGGTGTGTCCAAAGGCTGGGTGACAAGTGATGTTGCCGCAACTTTGAAGCAGCAAGGCAATGAAATCGCCCCATTGATTGACAAGATCAAAGATGCAAAAGGCGCAGATAAGCCTTTGGTTGATGAAGTTGAGCAAAAACTTACAGCTTTGAATGCGGCCGTTTTTGCTTCGTTCAATAAGAAGGAAACAACGACTCCGCCAAAGGAAAAGGCAAAAACCACTAAGACAGCTCCATCAAAGCCGGCTCCTAAGAAGCCAGCGAAGCCTTCTTAGCATTCTACAATCAAGTAAGGAAAGGACATGCGCAATAAATTGCTGTTGCAACTGATCGGCGTGATACTCATCTGCTCATTTGTCATTTCACAGGTGCGAAGTGTTGGTGCTGAAAATGCTACAGGTTCTGTTGTCACTGTGACGCCAGGTCCTCTTGAGCAACAACGACTGCAGTTGTTGGCAAAAATTCAGGGTGCAAAAAAATATGGAATCGGTGTTTCTACCTATATTGCCGCTTTTGGCTCCATAGAGGAACAAGTAAAATCGGGAAGCACAGAAGACATTCTTAAGGGACGAATTGAATCACTGACACGTTCGCTGGATGCGCAAATTGCTAACTCCACCCAGCTAAAAACGAATAGCATATCGGTTACCGGTAGGTCTTCCGGTGTTATGCCGAAAGCTAGCGTCCCTTCAACACCTCGAAGTAATTCGAGTTCAGGTAGTACAACCTATCCGAGTGCCGACCTTCGCTATGATGGCATCTATATTGCCAGTGAGCCTGGTGGTGACCGCTTTGGTAGAGCAGCCGGCGAAAGCTATTACATTTTGTGGTTTACCAGTCAACAACGAAACATGGGAAATGCCAGAATTGCAATATGGTCCAAGCACAAAGATGAGGATACAGATCGGTTTCTAGCCCGTGCATGGAACGGTTCGAAAAGCGACTCCCTCAGCACTCCTGGTCAATTCTCACTTGATGGGCAAAAAATCAAATTTGCAATGGATCAAATTGCTTATGAGGGAATAGTTGGACCTAGTGATATAAAACTAGACTGGAAACGTATGAAAAGTGCTCTCACTTTTCATACTCAGCGCTATGTCGGTCCCAATACCCCAGCCGGATGGCTGGGGGAAGATCATAACTTGGGACATGGTTCAGGTGGAAGTTATGTTTTCCGTTTCCATAGCGACAAGGAAATGGCTAATCTCAGCAGGGAAGTGTCTAAAAAAGATCAGGGAGAGTGATGAGCGCTGACTCTCTGTCCAGGCTGAATAAGGATGTGATTACTTGCCGACTTTGTCCGCGCCTGGTTGAGTATCGGGAAAAGGTTGCCAGAGAAAAGCGGGCTGCATATTTCAACTGTGAGTATTGGGGCAAGCCTGTTCCTGGCTTTGGTGATCCCAAAGCCGAATTGCTTGTTGTAGGTTTGGCTCCGGCTGCTCATGGCGGAAATAGAACTGGACGCGTGTTTACTGGCGACAGCTCAGGGACATTTCTTATGAGGGGACTTCATGAGTTTGGCTTTGCCAATATTCCTGATAGTGTGAGTCGTGATGATGGGCTTGTTTTGAACAACGCTTATATTGTTGCGCCGGTTAAGTGCGCGCCGCCGGATAATAAGCCGTTGCCGAAAGAGATACTAAATTGCCGTCCGTATCTTGATAGAGAAATGGCTTTGTTGAAAAATCTTAGAGCTGTTCTTGTGTTGGGAAAGATTGGCATGGAGTCTTTTCTAGAGGTGTTGCGGGAGCAGGGACACGAAATTCCCAAGTTGGCTTTTGCGCATGGGGCAGTTTATGACCTGGGTGACGGATTGCCGCAGATATTTGTGTCGTATCACGTGAGTCGGCAGAACACGCAAACTGGCAAGCTTACGCCAGTAATGTTTGAGTCTGTGATTGGGAATATCAAAAAGTATCTGAAGTGCTGAAAGATTAATTTCGTGCTAAGTAGCGTGTAATAAAATTCAGAGTAAGGTATATATGAATATGGTTATTGGGTTGATGATAAGAACCCTCGGGTTCTGCTCGCAAGAGCTAGTCAACCCATTACTATTATTTGCGGGTTATCAATGCGGTATGTATTCGTTGATGAGGCAGGTAATTTTGACTTCTCTGTTAAGGGAAGCCAGTTTTATGTAGTAACGGCAATTACTGTTACCGAATGGCAAGCATTGGCAATGGAACTATTGAGTTTACGCATGCAACTTGCCGTTGATGGTGTTGAGTTGGGTGAATTCTTTCATGCTTCTGAGGAACGACAAGCTGTCCGTGATCGAGTGTTTTCGATAATTAAATCGTCTGATGTTGTTGTTGATGCAGTTGTCTTGGATAAGAAAAAGACTTTACCGGGCATCGCAGAAAATCACGACATCTTCTATAAGCTTGCCTGGAAATTGCTTTTTAAATACATTTCCGAAGAGCGGTTAAAGGAAGAGGCAGAGATATTTATTGCCGCAAGTTCAATTGGCACGAAACGAGAAAAGACACTGTTTCGTCAGGCTCTTCAATCGGTTGCGCTTGCGCACAGCGGGAATAAAAAAGTCGCCACCGCTTTTTGGGCAGCCGGATCTCATCCGTTGCTGCAGGTTGCGGACTATTGCTCATGGGCGATCCAGCGATGGAAGGAAAAAGATGATGATCGTTCGTGGGTATTGATTGAACCTAAGGTCAAAAGTTGTTTCGAACCGTTTAAAGATTCTCGGATGACGTACTACTGATAAACATGGCAAGCTTACGCCTGCCATGTTTGAGTCTGTGATTGGGAATATATATAAGTTTCTCAAGCGTCGCGGACCTAAAACATAGCGGATAGTCTCATTGGTGCGCCGTCGAAACTTATTTGATCGTTGTTCCATAGGGCAACTTCAATTTCGTAACCTGTGGGGTCGGTTACGTACCAAGATGTTGAATGTGGGTAGTCGACGGCTCCGCCGTATGCAACTTTTAGCTTCTCGCGCTTGACGGTGTCCTCCCACTCTTTGCGATCAGTTATTCGCAAACCGAAGTGGTTGATGCCGTGAAAGTTGTGCAGGCGCGAATCGTCGAAGTCGGCGTATTCTCGTTCTGGGTGCTCGTAGATGCAGAGCATTGATTCACCGCCTTTGATGATGCCCCAGCGGACACCGGCACGGACGCCGTCTTCGACCAGGGTGAAGCCGAAGATGCGTTTGTACCAGTCGACGGTTTCGTCGAAGTTTGAGACGGAGAGGTTGAGGTGATCTAGGTGTTTTACTTTCATAGTTGCGATCTCCTTTAGGTGTGCGGGCGCATGCAATGCGCCCCTACAAAACAAGTTATGCGGATTCTTTGAGTGCAGGATTCTTCAAGTTTTCCAAAGCGGTTTGGTAGCGTTTGGCGTGGAAGGCTTCGACCATGCCTAAAGCGTGGAAGCGTTTGGCTGCTTGTTGAAAGATTTCTGCGTGTTCTTTCGATTCGGCAGCTTGTTCTTTAAATTCAGCTACTGCTTCGAGATTTCCTTCTTCTTTGGCAACGCGTTCAAACTCTGGGTACATTTGATTTGTTTCGTAGAGTTCGCCTTCGATTGCTAGTTCAAGAAGTTTTTCGACCGTCATTTCTGATTCCGGATACAAGAGATCGAGATGGGCGAACGCATGACCTGTTTCTTGATGGGCTGTTTCTTCAAAGAGATCAGCGACCGAATCGCTGCCGAGTTTGCGGGCAATTCTGGCGAAGTACAAATACTTACGATTGGCCATTGATTCGCCGGCGAACGCGGAATGTAAGTTAGTTTCGGTTTTTGTTTGATGGTTATGCATGATTGAACTCCTTTTGTATTTAATCTAGCTTTAGAATTAATCTAAATGGAAGGCCAAAAAATTTTACTGGTCTTTGACTTCCCCAAAGAAGGTAATTTGATAGCTGTGAACCTTGAAATTGTTGCCCAGTAAGGGTTTCAGGTGTGCTATCTGGTCGGCCGGGATGTCCAAAATCTTGCCCGATTTCACATCAACAAAGTGATGGTGTTCGGTCATGTTGGCATCGTAGCGGGTTCTTTCCGCCTCGGTCACTACCTCTCTAATTACGCCTGCTTGAACAAGAGTATTTAGGGTGTTGTAGACGGTTGCGCGAGATAGAGCCACCGGCAATTTGCTTTCAACAGCTTGCAAAACCTCATCAGCAGTAGGATGCGAGTGGGTCTCCAGCATGTATTTGGCGATTACAACCCGCTGTGGCGTTGGTTTTACGCCGTGTTCTATAAGGATGTCTTCTACTGAGGATAATGTCATCTTGGTCTCCTTGGTATTTAGAATAAGTCTAAACCGAGACTCTGTCAACCCTGGGTGACTACATTTTCATTTTCATAAAAATGGGCTCTGGAATGGTTTTGATGATGAGCATTATCCACTGCCAAAACCAAGGGGTGTAGACGACCTGCTTGTTTGCTTTCAATGCTTTGACGATATCTTGAGCAACGGCTTCCGGACTTGCAACCAAGAACATTCCTTGACGGCCGTATGTCATTTTTGTGTCTACAAACCCAGGCTTAACGGTGATTACTTGTACGCCGGATTTGCAGAGACGATTGCGCAGCCCTTGGAGAAAGAGAGCGAAGGCGCCTTTGGCAGATCCATATATATAGTTGCTTTGTCTGCCACGGTCGCCGGCTACCGAAGCTATGCCAATAATAAAACCGTGTCCCTGTTTTTCAAAATGATTAGCGGCGTGAGTGAGAATTGAAACGGCTCCGGTGAAGTTGGAGTCGATGATGCTTTTTGCTTGTTCAAATTCTGATTGTGCTTCTATTTGATCACCAAGTTCACCGAAGGCAACTACAAGACCGTCCAAGCCGTGCTTGCCGTTTTTGCTTTCGACTTGGTTCAAAAGTGTTTCGTGCGATTTGAAATCAGCGGCTTGAAAGGAATGTGCTGTAGATTGTTGCTGATAGCGGACGCTTAGATCGTTAGCAATTCTTTCTATCTCGGTAAGGTTGCGTCCGGCTACGTGTACATGCGCGCCTTGTTTTGCAAGTTCTTCTGCTAGCGCTCTGGCGATACTGGATGTTGCACCAAGTACAAGTATGGATTTGTCTTTTAGGTCCATTATCTAATCTCTAAGCGCTGTGATAGATGAGAGGAAAAAGTATTTTTCGGATCGTATTTTGCTTTGACCTTTTGCCAGTCGTTAAAGCGCGGATACATTTTGCGGAATCCCTCAGCAGAAAGAAATGCATCTTTTGCTAAATAAATTCTGCCACCGTAGTTCAAGATAACAGATTCCAATTCTTTGAGGAATTCGAATAGTCCATCTTTAACGGCGATGTCCAGGGTTAACGTGTAACCAGGTCTGGGGAATGAGAGCCAGCCATCTTGTGGTCCAAATCGTTTCAACACGGCTAAGAAAGATCCCCAGCCATTTTCGCTCGACATGGTGAGCAAAGTTTTCAATGCTTCGCGACTGGTTTCTTCAGGAAATACTGTTTGATGCTGAATGAAACCTCTTTTGCCGTAAAGTCTGTTCCACGATCCAATGGCATCAAGTGGGAAGAAATAGGATTCGAAATCAGCAATGCCTTCATGGTGATTGCTCATTTGTTTGGCGTAGAAAAGTGAATTGAAAGTGCCCATCGTAAATGAATTCAAAAGCCAATCAGGTGAATCGATTGGTACTTGAATTTGGCGCTTTTCTTTTAGGGAAAGTGGATTTGATAAATGCTTGATTCTCTCGTCGCCTTTTGCAATGGAATTGCCCAGCATTAAGATGCTGCGTCCGAGATCATTGCCACGTGCAAGGCAATCTATCCAAGCAACAGAATACTGATAGTTCTTCTCATGCTCATCGAATAAGGACATAACTGCATCTAGATTTTTTGCTTTGATTTCTGTCTTTTCTACATACACAGACTCAATGGGTTTGAGAGTCATGTGCACATCTGTAATGATGCCTGTTAGCCCCATGCCACCGACGGTTGCCCAAAAGAGGTCGCTGTTTTCTTGGCGAGAGCATAGGACTCTTTCACCAGAGGCAACAATTACCGTGAAGGCTTTGACGAAATTGCAAAACGATCCATCTCGGTGATGATTTTTTCCGTGGATGTCGGCAGCGATTGCTCCACCGACAGTTACATACTTTGTGCCCGGTACTACTGCCGGAAACCAACCTCTTAGTGCAAAGACGTTGATTATTTCGTCCAGTGTTACACCGGATTCTAGATGTAAGTCACCGGAATTATTGTCGAACGAAATGAAACGATCAAAGCGCTCCAGCAAAATGGTGTAGCCGTTGTCGTTGATGGAGGCATCGCCATAGCTGCGACCCATGCCGCGAGCTATGAGTGCGTCAGAGTTAGCGTTCTTAACATAATTATCGACAGCAGACCAATTTTCCGGGCGCACGGTTTTAGCCGCCACGACCGGGTATCTGCCCCAGCCAGTGAGGGGTCCGCTGTTTACTGCTGACCATTGATTCTGCATAGCACGCTTAAAAAGTAGGGATACACTCCGCTAGCCGGACAACTATATCATTGCCATTAGGGTTATTATGTCGAATAGGGTTAATGAAAGGCAGAGGGATACAAGGCATGAGTTCGCGCTGGCGCGATAAAGCCTACAAGGCAGAAGCCGCCCTGGATGAGGGCAATCTCAACCAGGCAGAGAGTTTGCTGCACCAAGCCGTGGATGCTAAGGTGCTGGAAGGCTTCGAGGATATCGAGCTGGCTGAGCTGTTAAGCAAGTTGGCCCTGATTCACTTGGCCCAAGGTAAAGGTGACATGGTCGAGCCGCTTCTTAAGCGCTCCCTTAAGATTCGCCAACGGGAAATGGGCGACGAAGCCCATGGTGAAGTTGTCTTGGCTCTAAATGACTTGGCTGCTTTTTACCATCGCGTGGGTCAGTATGGACAGGCAGAAAAGCTTTACGTTGAGGCTCTGCAAATCCTCATTCAAATTTTTGGCGATGACAGCAAAGCTTTAATTGCTTGCCTGACAAATTTGGCAGGGTTCTACAGGCAAATTGGGAAGTACAAAGAAGCCGAAGAGCAATTTAGAAAAGCGCTTGAGATTTTGGAAAAAGGACGCGGTGCTGACCATCACGAAGTTGGACTGGCGCTTAACAACTTGGGCATGTTGTGCAAGCAACAGGGCAGATTCGTAGAAGCAGAGACATATTACAAGCGAGCCCTTGCGATATTCGAAAAGGGTAAAGGTAAATATTCAAAAGAAGAAGCAACGATGTTGAACAATATGGGTTTGTTATATTGTTCGCAAAACAAATTCATTGAAGCAGAAGTTGTTTTCTGGCGCGCAGTAGAAATTTACGAGAAGTCGCTTGGGCCAGATCATCCTGAAGTGGCAAAACGTATGGCAACTTTAGCCGGTGTGTATTTTGCTTTGGGCAATTACGAAAAGGCATTGGGACTCTACGAGTGGGCGATGAAAACCATCGAAAAAGCCAAGGGCGCTGACGATCCAAGCGTGCAGAGATTGCATGGATGTGTGAATTTGTGTCAGCGTGCCATTCAAAAAGACGACATTAGCCACGAAGAAATTGGAATCATCTGGCGCGGTTAAAGGTAATTCTTTTCTTTTTCCAATAGAATATTCAATGCAATAAGTAATTACTATTACTTATTTACTAATACGTTCCGGCAAATCAAAGTGCTTTTTGGTCAGGTAGTGATGAAGTATTCATCGGCAATATGGCTCAGCTGTATCGCTCTACTTTGTCTTGCCATCTGCCAACCTTGTTTTGCTCTCACTAACGAGGGCAGGGTTACCGAATATAGCTTTTTGCCTGAGCCTTTGAAGCCGGCATATACGCTTAGCGAAGCGGTCAACGAGGCACTGAGAAATTTTCCGTCTATTCGCGCTGCCCGTTTTAAACTAAAAGCCGCAGCTGCCGAAATTACTTTAGCTAAAACAGAATACCTGCCGAACCTGGATGTACTGGCTCAAGAGATATTCACCAGCCACAACATTGTCGCCGGTACGATCATTCCGCAGGTACTGGATGTCATTCCTATTCAATCGGGAAGTGCTTCCGGCAATACCGGCAAAGGTTATTTCTCATCCAACCAGGGTATAGGTGCGTCATGGTTGGCTTTGGACTTTGGACTTCGTCGAGCAAATGTCAAATTAGCGCATGCTGCAACAACGCAAGCCGAACAGAGCTTGAAACTAACGGAATTGGATGTTGCCTTTCAAGCTGCGGAAACTTATCTCGACATGATAGCCGCCTAGCAAACAATTAGAGCAGCACGCGCAACAGTCGATCGTATGAAGGCAAATGTGCTGGCGATTCACACGTATGTCGACAATGGTTTGCGTCCTGGTGTTGATGCGTCTCGAGCCGACTATGAACTTTCAGCAGCGCGCATTGCCCTCATTGATGCTGAGCAAGCAACAGAATTAGCGCGCGTTGATTTGGCAGAGAAGATGGGAGTTGCAGGCACTTACGTCAATATCGATCCGGATCCAATTATTAGAGCGCCTAGTCCAAAGTTTGACGCACGACCAGTTGAACTAAGTAAACATCCGTTAGCACTCTTGCGTTCATCTGTTGTCACAACGGCTACAGCGAAAGTGAAGGTTATTGATAAGACTTGGTATCCGCACTTATGGTTGCATGGAAATTTCTGGGGCAGGGGATCTAACGCTCCTGGTGGAGTTGGCACACCAATTGGCGGTGGCATATTACCGCAAGCAATGAATTACATGGTTGGTGCGTCGTTGAGTTTTCCAATCATGGATTACTTTGAAATCAAAGCAAAACGCAAAAACGCATTCAATGAAGAGTTAGCGGAAAAAGCTAATTTTGATCTGGCAATGCAGATTCTTGAACAAAAGGATGCACGTGCGCGTGTGCTTCTCATTGAAGCAAGGCGTGTGGCTGACGAAACGCCTATCATGGTCAAAGCCGCTCGCGAAAATGCGGTGAAGACCGTTGAAAGATATAAAGTTGGATTGGCAAACATCGTAAATGTGTCGGAAGCTGAACGCATCCTGGCGCGTGCTGAGGTCGATGATGCTCTTGCCCAAGTTCGAGTATGGAAAGCAATTCTGGCTACTGGATATGTACAAGGTGATTTGCGTCCGTTCTTGAAGATAGTCAGTGCAGCGGAGGGCAAATACCGGTGAACCTCATTGGTGGATCGCTTAAACGCCCAATAAGTGTTGTTGTTGCCGTAATATCCATTGCGCTTGTAGCTGTTATGGCTTTGCGTTCGATGCGTCAGGACGTATTTCCTGATCTGAATATTCCAGCCATTTACGTTATCCAAGGCTATGGCGGTATGGCTCCCGACCAAATGGAGGGTTACTTAACTTCTGTCTACGAATTGTTCTTCTTGTATGTGCCGGGTATTGAACACGTTGAATCTCAGTCAATTCAAAACGTAGCGCTTATCAAAATTTTCTTCCAGCCTGACACGGATATGGCTGAAGCAATGGCGATGGTTGTGGCGATGAGTAACAGGGCCACCAGTCTTATGCCTGATGGAACACTTAACCCCTTCGTGTTGCGCTTTGACGCGGGCACGTTGCCTGTCGGAGAACTTGTGCTTTCTTCGCCGACAGAAACTGTAGAGAAAATTCAGGATTTGGCTTATGTGCGAATTAGAACGCAATTGGCAACGGTGCCCGGCGCACAAGCTCCGCCTCCTTTTGGCGGCAACATTCGCTCCATTATTGTCAACGTAGATGCCGACAAGCTAAGGCGCTACAACATCTCCGGTAATGAAATTCTCAATGCTCTGGCAACAGGCAATAAAGTTATGCCGGCTGGCAACGTAAGAACTGGCGACTTGATGCGTATTGCTCCTGTCAATACTGACTTACCTGACATTCATCAACTCGATTACTTGCCCATACGTACAGGTGCTGGTCCACAAATCTTTATTCGTGACGTTGGGGAAGTAATTGACTCATCGGATATTCTTGCCGGCTATGCTCTATATAACGGCAAGCGAACTGTGTACTTGCCGGTTGTGAAAAAAGCCGACGCATCGACCGTGTCCGTCGTTAATGCTGTGCGAGCTGCCTTGCCGACAATGCAAGCAGTTTTGCCTAAAGATGTGACCATCAGTTATGAGTTCGACCAATCGAAGTATGTAAGAGCTGCAATTGACGATGTCCTGTACGAAGGTCTGATGGGTACTATCTTGCCCGGCTTGATGATCCTTCTTTTCTTGAGGGACTTAAGAGCAACTCTTATCGTTGTCACAACGATTCCATGCTCGCTGCTTGGTGCCTCCGTTGCTCTCTGGGCAACCGGGCAGACAATCAACATTCAGACATTGAGTGGCTTAGCTTTAGCTATCGGTATCTTGGTTGACGAAGCGACAGTCAATATTGAAAACATCCATACACACCTTGGACGCGGCAAGCCTTTAAGCCGAGCTGTGCTTGATGCAGGTTCAGAAACTATGGTGCCCCGTTTGTTGGCCATGTTATCTGTGATTACTGTTTTCATCCCGTCTTTTTTCATGGTTGGAATTACCAAAAATCTTTTTGTGCCGCTTTCATTGGCAGTGGGCTTTGCCATGTTCTGTTCGTTCCTCTTATCCAGCACGCTAGTGCCTGTTATGGCTGTCTGGATTCTTAAGCACAAGAAAGAAGATGATGAAGAAAAAGGGCTAATGGCAAAAATAAGACATTCGTTGGGCAAACTAGTGGAAGCAGCTATGCCGGTACGCCCACTTGTTATAGGTGCTTATCTGGTTGTCTGTTTGGTCATAATCGGCATTCTGTTTACCAATATCGGCCGCGAAATGTTCCCTCAAGGTGAAACGGAAGAATTTCGTATTCGGATAACAGCACCTACAGGTACACGCGTCGAAACGGTCGAACAAATTGTCACCAAGACAGTCGACATAGTGAAGAAGGAAGCGGGACCTGGGGTTGTGGAAAAGACTCTTGGTTATGCAGGGCAGCAACCACCGCAGTTTGTTATTAGCTCAACTTATTTGTGGACATCCGGACCGCACCAGGCGGTTATGGATTTCAAATTGGCCAAAGGCGCTCACATTGATATGGAGCCCTTTAAGGAAAGACTGCGTAAACACTTTAAAGAACAACTTCCCACAGTGCTCTTTTCGTTTGAGCCTGGCGACATCGTCAACCAGGTAATGAATATCGGATCAACTACACCAATTGGTGTCATTGTTCGTGGTCACGATTTAACAGAAGATCGAATTTTTGCCGAGAAGATAATGCGCGAAATAAAGAAAATCCCTTACATCAGGGATTTGCAGTTTGCGCAGCCTCAAGAGTATCCGACGTGCGAAATCAAAATCGATCGTGAGTTGGCTGGACAGTTGGGACTGACGCCTGTGGATATAGGCAATTCACTGCAGCCGGCATATTACTCTAGCCGCTATGTTCTTAAGAGTTTTTGGAAGGATAGAAACAGCGGTGTGTCCTATCAGATCCAGGTGCAGGTCCCGCAGGATCAAATCCAATCTAAATCAGATATTGAAAATTTCCCGGCGATGAACAATCCGAAGTTGCAACATCCATTGATCGCCGATGTGGCAAAGGTTGTTTATGGCACATGTATCGGCGAATATGATCGCTACAACATGATGCGTATGGTCGGCTTAACGGCGAACATCTATGGCAAAGACATGGGTACTGTCGGCGACATGGTGAAGCAGGCTGTTGAGCGTTGCGGCACTCCACCAAGAGGTGTATACGCAGATGTTAAAGGACAAATTCCAATTCTTAAGTCGACATTTGATCACTTATTTACCGGTTTGGCACTTGCGGTAGTTGTGGTTTTCTTGATGTTGACCGGCTACTTCCAAGCACCAAGACTAGTGATTGTGGTTCTTTCAACGGCTCCAGCGATAATTGCCGGTATTTTGATGATGCTTACTATTACCGGAACAACGCTGAATGTGCAGTCATTCATGGGGGCGATCATGGCAATCGGTGTTGGCGTGTCCAACGCTATTTTGCTGGTTGTATTTGCCGAGAAAAACCGTTATGAAGGGATGCCGGTTGAGCAAGCGGCTATTGATGCTGCCGAAAAGCGCATGCGACCCATTATGATGACGTCATTTGCTATGATTGCCGGTATGGTGCCAATGGCGTTAAGTGATAGCCAGGGGGCATCGCTTGCGCGAGCCGTTATAGGTGGTCTGGCAATGTCTACTTTGACAGTGCTCACTATACTGCCGCTTTTCTTTGCGACAATCCAAGCTAAGTTACCTCTTACATCTCCGTCCCTGCACCCTGACGATCGTGGTGAATAAAAATGCCCAATTTCAAAATCCCAGACAAAGTAAAAGAGAAGCCATTGCAATCAGGCGCCATTGCCGTTGCAGCTTTGATAGTGGCTTTTTTGTTTTTCAAGTTTGGCGTTCCCGCCATTGAGAGTTTCTTTGTGCACAACAAAGGGGAAGAAGCCCAAGGACCAGTTGATGTGCCTGCAGTAACCGTTATTTCGCGAACGCTTGAGCGAGTCGATCAATTGCCGGGTGAAATACATGCCTACCAAGACGTCGCTATTTTTCCTAAGGTGCCTGGCTTTATCAAATGGATAGGTGTTGACCGCGGCTCCATAGTTAAGAAGGGCGACTTGATGGTCGTTATGTACGCGCCTGAATACTTAGCCAGACGCAATGAAGCCTTGTCGGCTTTCTCTCAAGCCAAAGCGCAATTACAAGAAGGACTATCTCAACTGCAGAGCGCTCGAGCCGAATGGCGTCAGGCTAAAGCTCAGCTGTTGTCTGATGATTCAACCTATCAGCGTGTAAAGGCAGCATCGCTTGTTCCTGGCGTTGTTGCTAACAACGATGTGATTGTTCTTGGACAAACAGTTGATGTTGATCGCGAAAATGTAAAGACTTGGGAGAGCAAGGTACTTGCTGCTGAATCACAAGTTGATGCTCTACGAGAAAACGTCAAAGTTGCTCAGCACGGTTTTGAAAATTACAAAGACTTCGCTGAATACTTAAACATTTATGCTCCTTTCGATGGCTATATCACCAAGCGTGACATGCATGTAGGCAGCTTTGTAGGACCATTGGGTAATGGCGCTTATCCGGAAATAGTGAGAATTCAACAATTGGATTTATTGAGAATCGTCACCCCTGTTCCCGAAATAAATACTGCCGGCGTTTTGCCGGGAGCGAAAGTTGAATTTACCGTTTCAACTTTTCCAGGACGTCGTTTAGTCGGCACCGTTGCAAGATTAGGTAATTACCTCGAGCAAAAGACACGGACGATGCCGGTTGAGCTTAACTATTTCAATCCAGACTACAAAGTGCTTCCAGGAATGTTCTGCGAAGTGTATTGGCCGACTCGTAGACCGGAGCCGACCTTATTCGTGCCCATCACATCAGTTGTATCAACGACGTTGGATACATTTGTTTGTCGAATTAAGGGCAATGATATTGAATGGGTGCCTGTAAAGAAAGGCGAAATTATGGGTGAATTCGTTGAAGTATTTGGCGATGTTTACCCAGGTGAAGTTGTGGCACAGTACGGCAGTGACGAACTGCGTCCCGGACAGAACGTAAAACCGGTTTTAGTCGCACAGAAAGATGTTAAACGGACTGAGCGTCCAACGTATCACTTGCACGCACAGTAATTATTGAGTAGACGGAACCTGAACTTGTGCCTCTGAAAGAATATTGGCGGCACGAGCTTCCATCTGGTCAGCTTCTGTAGTCTTATTTAGTTTGCGTAGGACTTTGGCATAGTCATTTAAACAAGCGGCCAACAGGGGGCTTCTTGAACCCAGTGCGGCTTCGGTGCTTGTCTGTGCTTGCTTGTAGTAACTCTCGGACTGGTCTAATTGATTTGCTCTGAAGTATAGATAGCCGAGGTTATTCAAAATCTTGGCTGTTTCAAAATTATTATTGCCGAACGATTTTTGGCTGGCTGCTAAGGCTGATTTCAGCACCTGCTCAGCTTGGCTGAAGTTACCCAGCCCTTCGTAAGTGTTTGCCAAGTCGTTTTGTAGTTTGAGTACCAGCAAATTGTTGCCGCCGTAGAGTCCTTGATATATCGATAGTGCACGTGTAAATAACGGCTCTGCTTCGGCAAATTTCCCTTGGCTCTTATATAACATGGCTAGATTGTTCAAATCAGCTGCAACTGCCGGATGATTAGGACCAAGACTCTTCTCGTCAATTTCAATCAGTCGCTTATACAAAGGCTCTGAATCGACATAGCCGCTTTGTCTGTAGTAGACATCAGCCAACGTGCTGAACATTGGTGTTATTTGATAGTCACGTAGTCCTGATGTATGCGATTCACTCATTAGTTCCGGTGCTTCGTTGGCTTGAGAAACTGTATTTTTCTGGCTGGTCTCTTCAATTTGAGTTTGCCAGGCTGATTCAGTTACTGCCTTTGCAGGTTTTGTCGACTGGCTGGACGAGTTGAGCAGAATTTTTCTAGCTCTAGTTTCCAATGCTTCTGCTTCTGAATCACGTCCTAATTGTCTTAACAGACTTGCGTAATCATTCAGACACTTAGCTACATCAGGATTGTCTGAACCTAGTGAGCTTTCCAAAATTGCCAAAGCTTTTTTGAATGAGTCTTCGGCATGACCTAAGTCACCCTGACGTGTTTTGGCGGCGGCTACTCGCTGAAGGCTCTTGGCCGTGACAACATCTTTTGGTCCAAAATTCTTTTCGTTGATAGCAAATACGCGATTGTATAAAGCCATTGCCTTGTTTTGATTACCTTGCGATTCATAAGCGGATGCGAGTGCAAGCATGGTCGGAATTATTTTTGGGTTGTTTGCTCCCAAAGACCCCTCAAGGATATTTAGCGAGCGCGAATAAAGCTTTTGAGCTTCTTCGCTTTTGCCGGTCATTGAATAAACATTTGCCAGTCCATTTAAGGCAGACGATAAATCCAGCGCTGACGCATGCTGTTTTTCGGCTTGCGTGACTGCCTGTTGATACAATCCCGCAGCTTGTGAATAAAGCCCTTTATTCAAAGCCTCTTTTGCTTGGCTCATTGTTGAGGAGTTGTCGTCGGCCGCCCAAGCATTGCCTACCATAGTTGCTAGATAGAGACTTAGGGAGAGGGTGAGGATTTGTTTACACGCTGACATGTGATTTATCTCAATTCTTGGTCTTGGGACACGCTCGATCCACGCAAGCCGCGCGGGGACTATGTTAATGATACCCCAGCAAATAGAAGCAATTAGTTATCAAACCGTTGTAAAGCAGGGTTAATGTAATGAGATCGCCAATTTGATTTGATTGGCATGGAGTCTCAATTGATCCATCTTGTCAAGGCGAGGATAGAATGACCGCGAGCCTTTCGGCGGTACCAGTTATAGAGCAAAGTTCCAGAATAAGAGTGGCTGTTCCGCGCTGGTCTAATTTGGACTGGAAAATTCTTGCCGTTGTAGCAATTGGCGCGGTACTTCTATTTTTCCCTGCGCTAGGTTTGATGCCCATCATGGATCCTTCTGATGGGTACTACTCAGAAGGTGCTCGGGAAATGTTTGAGTCCGGCAACTATTTGGTGCCGCACTTAAATTATGTGCCGTGGTTTGAAAAACCGATTTTGATTTATTGGCTAATTTCGTTGAGCTACAAGATTTTTGGAGTTACTGAATTTGCCGCGCGTTTTCCTGCCGCATTAAGTGCCGCAACGCTTATCACTCTTTCCTATCCTTTTAACCGACAATATTTGCGCCGCCGTGCGGCACTTCTTTCTACGCTTGTATTAGCGTCGTCTGCGCTAGTTTTGCTTATTGGACACGTTGCTGTGACCGACATGCCTTTGTGCTTGCTGTTTTCTACTTCTGTTGCTTGTTTGTTCCTTACCATAACCAAAAATATCAGTTTTACAAAGTGGCTTGCTTATATCACTCTGGGTGTTGCTGTCTTGTGCAAAGGGCCAATGGCGGGTGTTCTCGTATTTGTATCTCTGTTTGCATATGTGGGCTTTACCTCGCGCAGTGTAAGTGCAGCCTGGCAATCGGTTAAGAAACTACAGTTGATTTACGGCGCATTGATTGTTGCGGCAATTTCATTACCTTGGTTTATCGCAGTGACAATCGCCACAAATGGTGAGTTTTATCAAGAGTTTTTCATTCGACAAAACATTGGGCGTGCATTGGGCACGGTCAACCATCAAGCGGGTCCTTTCTATTATGTGCCTGTGTACTTGGCCGGCTTTTTCCCATGGTCGATTTACTTGTTGGCATTTATTCCGGCGATAGTTGCTGTAATCAAGCGAGCACGCCTTAAGTGTCGTGAAATGAGTCATCGCAGTCAATTGATTATCCTAAGCGCGTTGATTGCTGCCTGGATGTACCCATTTTTCACTGTGGTGTCGGCGAAGCTGCCCACTTACATTCTGCCGATGTTTCCTGCGATGGCGATTCTCGTGGGCACATCAATGGACCTCGCGCTGCGCCGCAATAAGACGATGGTGATGACAGTTATTACGACTGCGTTAACAGTAATCATGGGTGCAGCTTCAATAATTGCCCCAATGAAAGTTGGTGGCTTGCATGGATATGAAGCTGCTGTAGCTGCTGCTGGTCTATGTGTTACCGTGGCATTTTTAACAAGCAGTGTTTTGTTTTGGCGCAAACAGAATGCATTGGCTGTTTGGCACTTATCTATAGCTTCCGTAATCGTTGGTGCGGTGCTCGTGCCTGTAGGCTTGAATGTAGCCTACGATATGAAAATGGGTGATTATCACTCATTCATTCGCATGTTAAGCGATGCGCATATTGTGCCGGCTGTGTGCGGTCGCAAATCGCCATCAGCTAATTTCTATCTGCGTCAGCCTGTAACTATCATTGAGAAAAAGAAAGAGTACATCTCTTACGTCAACAACAGCGATCCGACTAAGCCATTGTGGATAATCATGGCGCAAGACAGAATCCCATATTTAATAGAAGCCAACCGCCCTGGACACGTCGTGGAAACCCGCGGTAGATGGTCATTAGCTATTATTGAGCCGGCGAAGTAGGCTACTACTTTTAGACTTCAACCCTAGGGTAAACCCTCTTACGGAAATTCGTAGATGGCGCGTCAATGGTACAAGCGAGTCTTGTATGAGGGGTTGGCCATGAATCCTTTAAGAAGTATATTTCTGGGAATCTCTAGAATTCCCTTGCCGGTGATGTTGCTGGCTATTGTAGTTTTAGCGGTAGGGGTAACTACGCTAATTGTGTCCTACTTGCACGAACAAGAGACGAAGACGGCTCAGGCCATTAGAAAGGCTCAACAGGCAGAGCAGGGTGAGCTGATTAGGGTTGTGAAAGCAGTCAAAGATATCCCCGAAGGTTCGGCAATTACATTTGAAGCTTTAGAAGAAAAGGAAATTCGTGGGCATTACGCGCAAGGTACATTAAACAACGCGTCTTTAGCCGTAGGTCGTACTGCAAAGTATCTGATTCCTGCCGGAAACGTTGTTAGTTTTGGTGATTTGGCCCCTGTTGATCAATTGCCGGGAATAGAAGCAAGATTGAAGGAGGGTTATCGTGCAGTGACATTTCCTGTTGACTCGAGTTCTGGTGTTGCTGGTTTTGTTGCTCCAGGTAGTCGTGTTGATATTTTGGCTTCTGCCGGATCTGGTCATGAGACAAACACAGGTTGTATCTTGTCTGATGTTGAAGTCATTGCCGTCGGTGATACTACGCAGAGAGCAGCCAGCGGCACCACATATCAGGGAAGCACAATTACCGTTGCAGTTTCTACTGCCGACACAACCAAACTCATAAAGGCGCAAATTGCTTCCGGTAAACTCTATATGGCGCTAAGAAATCAAAAAGATCATATGCCGATTCGAGTAGTCGATGTCACGTCTCTGTACAAGCCGGTAGCCGAAATTAACGTGCCTTCAGTGCCTCTTATCCCGCCACCACAAGACAACCTGGTGCGGAATGCTGATGCGCAAACTCCAACGACCAAGGATTACTCCGTCGAGATAATTTCAGGAACGCGCAAAGAAATTATGACTGTGCCGGCCATTTAGTTTACAGACTTAATTTTGGTTTGCCGGCCCACTCGACTGCTTTGTGACTATCGAGTATGTCGGATAAGTGCATCAGCCAGCTTGGTCCTTGATAAATTACCAGCGCGCAGGTAGCGACCCAAAGAATGATGGTTGCTTGGATTGCTTTGTCTTTGAAGAGCACTTCTTCAGGTGAGCCTGTGATAGTTGAATGTACGGACAAGAATTTGTAACGCATCACGCCGTAGAGTACAAAAGGCACTGTGAGAAGCATCGCTTCGCCGTGTGATGATTGGAAGCTGTAAAAGGCATACGATGTCACCACGCTGGGGACGATGATGCTTTCCAGGCGATCTAGAAGTTCTTTGGAATAAAGACCAAGACTTTTGCGATGCGCCAGTGATTTGTCACCGAGGACATTCAATTCTTGTCGTCTTTTTTCTAGTGCAAGAAATAACGCACCAAGTGATGTGCAGAGAAGAAACCAGCCGGACGTCGGGACGCTTACGGCAACTGCACCGGCTACGGCGCGCAATACGAATCCGCCGGCGATGGCGAATACATCAAGAATGACCGTATGCTTGAGTATCAATGTGTAGGACAGGCTTAAGGCAAAATAAGCAACTGTTACGACAGCAAGAGTTGGACGTACCAAAAAGCCAATGGTCACGCCGGCTGCGACTGCCAGCACGCAAGCGATGAGTGCTACAGATGCCGGGAGTTTGCCGGAAGCAATCGGACGTTTGCACTTTGTTGGATGCAGGCGATCGGCTTCTGCGTCAAGTACGTCATTAAGTAAGTAAACTGCACCGGACACTAAACAGAATGCAGCAACGCAGGCAGTGGCTAAAGCGAATAAATGCGGTTCGTGTATGTGCATGGAAAAGAGAAGCGGCGCATAGGCGACCAAATTCTTTGTCCATTGCTTCGGGCGCATGGCTTTTACAATTAAGGGAAACAATTCCATAGGCGAAGCGGAACCAAAGTTGTCATTGTTCAACTCATGCTTGGGTTGCGTTGTCTGATTTGTTTCTTGTATTACCGGCACCGGTGATTCTCGTGCTAGAGATGATTAGACATAGTTAGCCAATGGATGCCATTATTAACTTTTTGCCAGGAGAATCCAGGCGATTTAAGCCAACGGACTATTTTAACACCCCTTACTGGAGCGTGCCTAAGGCTGCTTCTACAGTTTGCAAAAGGCTTCCTGAGGCTACTAATTTCTCTGCGGCATCGATGTCCAAGTGGATTTCTCTGTCTTCGCCTAGATGGGTTATTTTGCTGCGTACATGTTTGTAGGCGGCTTCAATACCTGGACCTGGTGAAAGGTCTTTGATTTTGTGATTGGTATCAGCCCCATTTTTCAATCTGAAGTCTAAACCTTGCGCAGCACACAAGAGTTCAATTGCCAGAACTTTAGTGGTGTTGCCTAGAATGTCGCGCGCTTTTCGCGAGCCGATGGTGCCCATGGATACGTGGTCTTCTTGATTGGCCGATGTCGGAATAGAATCGACAGAAGCCGGATGAGCTAGTGGTTTGTTTTCAGAGACAAGAGCAGCCGCTGTGTAGTGGGCAATCATAAAGCCGGAGTTTAAGCCGCCGAATTCCGTGAGAAATGCCGGTAGTCCATTCGATAGAGCCGAATTGACCAGGCGTTCCGTGCGTCTTTCGGAAATATTGGCTAATTCCGCCAAAGCGATGGACATGTAATCAAAGGGCAATGCCAGTGGTTGACCATGGAAGTTGCCGCCGGACAATACATCGTCGCCAAAAACTAGCGGATTGTCTGTTGCTGAGTTGATTTCAATTTCTAGAATTGAGCGCACATGCGCAAACGCCTGACGTGAGGCACCGTGCACTTGCGGCATGCAGCGCAACGAGTAAGCGTCTTGTACCATAGCGCAATCCGTGTGACTCTCCACGATGCCACTGTCTTTTAGAAGTGTGCGTAAGTTGGCCGCGGATGCTAATTGTCCAGGGATTGGACGAGCCTTGTGAATTCTCTCATCGAATGCTTTGGCCGAACCTAGCTGTGCTTCAAGTGACATAGCTCCAATAATGTCGGCCATTTTGGCAAGGCGCTCAGCTTGCAATAACGTGAGAGATCCGATGGCAGCCATTGCTTGGGTGCCGTTAGTTAATGCCAGTCCTTCTTTTGCTTCCAGTTCAACAGGCTGGAGTCCTGCCTCGGACAATGCCTCATTTGCATCCATGATTTTGCCTTGGTATTCCGCTTTGCCGTAGCCAATTAGCAAAAGACTTAAGTGGGCTAGCGGGGCGAGGTCGCCGGAAGCTCCCAATGAGCCTTTTTCCGGGATGAGTGGATGGACGCCTTTGTTTAAGCAGTCGAGAAGAAGCTGAACGACAGACGGTCGAATGCCGGAAAAGCCTTTGGCTAAAGCGTTGGCGCGCAGAAGCATAATGACGCGCGTTATCCTTGTATCTAAATTGGCGCCAACTCCGGCTGCGTGGGAAAGAATGAGATTCTTTTGCAAAACCTTGGAGTCAGCCGGGTCGATGTAGACGTCTTTGAATTTGCCAAAGCCGGTTGTGATGCCATAAACAGGTTTTCCACCGGCTAGTATTTTTTCCACCGTGGCACGGCTATCAGCTAGTTGTTTTAACGCTGAGTCGGAGAGTTTGACGGTTCGCTTTCCGTCTGCGACCGGTTCAAGGTCCTCCAGGCTGAGGCTGAATCCGTCGATTAATAGGGGGCTTGTTTTTACTTCTATTGCTGACATGTCAATGGG
>JAKFVJ010000199.1 GCA_021732245.1 Candidatus Obscuribacterales bacterium
GACCAATGCTATGGCTCTTGACCCTAATAATGAAACTTACAAAAGAGCCTATGCTTCTCTCAACGAAGAAACAAGAGGTAGCGAGGAGCAAGTTGCTGATTCCAGTTTGCCACCCGGCGATATAGTGCCGATGAATTCAGGTGGCATGGGAAGTGAAGAACCGATTGGTCGTTGGAAGACACAAGACAAGAAAAGACGATTGGTAAAAGCTGTGGGAGCTGGTGCGGCTGGTGCTGCATTGGGAGCGCTCATGGGTGGCTTTACAAATAAATATGACCGCCGTGGCGGTGCCCTGCGTGGTGCTGTTTATGGTGGCGCCCTTGGTTTGATGCTCGGTGGATTTTCAGGAAGGTAGGTGATGCACCATGGCGAGCTTTAAAAAGATAGCGCGAATGATGACTGCGGCTTTGTTAATGGGGCAGCTCGTAAGTGCTGCTCAAGCTGCTCCACTAAAAGGTGGTGTAAAACTAGATCATGATCTAGGCGATAGCAATTCAATGCGTATATCGCGACCGGTGCAAGCGCCGCGTTTCAATTCCGGTCAGGGTTCGATGGATCGTGGACAACCACCATTGGCAGGTCGTGCACAAGATTTAGGCAATCCGCTGAAAGGTCTTTTGAACGATTCTGATTTTATGAAGGCGCTTCCCGCACAAGCAAATCTTGATGAGGATAAGTCTCGTGAAATGATCCTTGCCTGGGAGCGCTGGCACAAACAACTATCCGGTGCAATTTACGAACGTTGGAGTGATGTAGCCAGATATCCTGGAGTGGCAACAGTAAAAATAACGGTGACCAAAAACCACAACATACAAGCCGATATTTTGAACAGCACAGGCACACCGGCATTTAACAGCGGACTTTTAGCTTCAATTGAAAGTCTAAATGGTAACGCCGGTTTGAGCTTCCCTTCCGGTTCACGTAGGCAGGTGGTAACGTACCAGGCTGATTATGTTGCCGGGCGTAATGTAAATCCAGGTTACACCTGGGTCAAAAACGACTATGAGCGTGTCAAAGAAAACTAAGAGCCAATTGAGCCCAGTAAATGTTTACCTGTCCAGTCTTTTGTGTGAGACATTTTTGCTACAAGGTTATTTAGCATGTTAGCTTCAGTTGTACTTTCTTTGGGAAGTTTTTTGCGTTCGATGTCGCGCAGAGTCTGACTGGAAAATATTATGGCGTGTCCGTTGCCTTCAACTTGTCGGCAAAATAGCTGCGGGCTGCCGTGGAATTGTTTTGCTTGATCAAGAGTGAATTTTTCAAGAAGATATTTATTGATGGGTTGATTGAGTTCGCTCGATAACCAATTAAGGTCTTTCTCGTTTAGACCTAAATCAATTTTGTTTTCGTTCAGCGCAAAAGACAGGAAGGCATGATCTTTTAGATAGTACCGTATCGAGTGATGCAGGCTGGTTTTGGCGAACGATTCGGCATTTTGACTTTCGTATTGACTGCTTGGCTGGCAAACTTGATATATCCAGTCTGTGAGTATTTTCAAATCCGACTTGTTCAATTGCCATTGTCTTTCCACTGCAGCCAAGACAATTTCATCGATTGAATTTTCTAAATGAACAAGCTCGGCACTTAATCCGTGACACTTGCTGTTGTATTGCTTCCAGCCTGTTTCAATAGAATTACCGCTGACTATATTATGCAATTCATCTGGAAGGTCTTGCGCGTAGATGGTTGGATCAAATCCGTTCAACCATTCTTTGATGGCAAAACATTGTTTGGCAAGTGAGTCAAGCTTAGTCTTTTCCGCTTGTAGAAATTGAACGACAGGGAGTTTTTTTAAGTCGCCCACTTGAAAGTTAATTGACGGGTTTAAGTTCTGGGCAATTGCTCGAATGAAGTGTGAATTCAAGTAAGCCAAATACCAAAATATAGATTGCTCATCCACAAAAATAGCGGACCCGGCCACATCAAAAATGCATCCTGTCGGCAGGTAGCGCACGGAAAAATCGTGGCCGCCTATAAAGGAAAATGTCAGCCCTTGCCGGAAATAGTATTGTTCATTTTTTACTACCCAGGCGCTGTTGCCGTTTAAGTAGGGATAAGCCTGCGTTACTGCTTCTTTTATTTCCCGACCGTCGTTTTGCCAATTAACAACGTACTTGATTGGATTGTGCCAACGCTTTACCCCTGCTCCTTTGGCGTAGGGAAACCAGCGATTTCCTATTTCGTTGGCATCTACATCCCACCAGTAACGCAAAAATCGTTCGTTGTCGGTGGTTGCCAGTCCCTGACGTACATCAGCAATATCGGCAAGCGGTAGACATCCCTTTAGTAACTTCGAAACTATTTCCGGACAACGGTAGTTGAAAACAAAATTGGTGTTTTGTTTGAGTGTCTCTTGTGAAACCGAATAAGCTTTCGCCGTATCAACTTGCGCGAGGTCAACTTCTTTGTCCTTGCTTGATGTCAGATCTATAAATCTGAACATTATTTTGCTTCCAGTTTTGAAAGGCTTGTTGGACAAGATAAGCAAGAGACTGTTTATCTTCTCACCCCCCTGCAGCTGGAACACCCCCGGACCTAATTCAACACAAGTATCAATGCTGGTTTTTTCCAGGAGAGCATTTCTTAGTTTTGTATAGCTTGGCAACGAGATGATAGAAGACTGAGTGATGAGACCAATCATGCCTTCGGGTTCAGCCAATTCAATTGAACGCTCTAGAAATGCGCCGGCTAAATCGTTATGTGAATTCGGATAATTGACTTTCAGTGCTTGCTTGAGCGATCGGTCCATGAGCTTCCGTCCGATATACGGTGGATTGGCCACAACAGTACGATAGCGCCCGGATAAAAGATGATCACCGGACCATTTTCTATTTAGACTGCCAAGGATGTTTTTTAATGGGTCGGTTTTGATTGCCGCTTGCAGATTTTTCATTTGTAGGCTTTCCACAGCACCTGTCTTAAGGACTTTGGTGAACAATGCAAGAGCAGTAACAGAAAGTGATCTTTCATCAATGTCCACGCCGAAGAGATTCTTTTCTAGAATGTTCTTGCACGCTTCCTTTTCTGTTGCACCTTCTTCAATATAGAGTCTGCTTAGTAAATCAAATGCTTTCAAAAGAAAATGTCCAGCACCGCAGGCTGGGTCCATAACAGTTAGTTTTTCGGTAGGTATCTTTTCGCGCCATTGCGGCAAGATTGTGCCTTCCAACAAAAAGTCCGCTACCCAATGGGGAGTGTATAGCTGAGTGAAGGCGACAAGTGTCTGCGCATCAATGGTTTTGTCGGATTGAGACAACCTGTCCATTGATAGGGCTCTTTGCGGCAGACAAAGAAATTGATGGATATAACCTAAAGTTGTTTCATCCAACCATAAGTTGTCCAATTGTTTGATTTGCAGTTTTTGCCAAACGGTTGTCCAGATTTCATCGTCGACATGAGCAAATTCCAGAGGAGGAGTTGTCACGGAAAATGCAGTTAGTTGATCTCTAAGTACTTTGACTAATTCTTTAAGCTGCGAGCTGGAAAATTCTGACGGAACTCTTGCTAAATGCTTGAGTCCCTTGTTTCGATGCAAGAGAGTTAACGCACTTAAGTAAAGAACCAAGGAAGAAGTATCCTTGTGCACGGGCAGAGTACTAATTGTCTGCCGTAAACAGGCTAGTGGTGAATTTTTTCTTTTTGCCGAGCCAGTCATATACTCGTATGTTTGGTTATGAATGCGCTAGTCAGTGCCCACGCATCTTCCGCTGCTTCTTTATTGTAATGCTCACGCCGATCATTGAAGAAAGCATGTTCGGCGTCGCTGTAGACTTTTAGCTCGTAAGTAATTTTTAGATCTTGGAGTTTCTTTTCGAATAGTTTGATTTGGTCCAGCGGAATGATTGGATCAATTCCGGAGTACAAGGCAAGAACAGGACACTTGACCCCGTCTGCGTATTCGACGGGACTGAGAGGTTTTTTCTCTGAAGTCTCAGGATATAAGACTCTTCCGTAATAGTTGATTACAAAAGCAAGATTTTCTCGTCCGGCGAGCATAAATGCCAATGCGCCACCCATGCAGTAGCCGACGGCACCAATTTTATCGGCTATTACGCCGGGGTTTTGCTGAGCAAATTGGAAGACGGTCTTCATCAGTGAGACGACTTGGCTATCTTCTAGGGAGAAGAAGAATGAACGCATTTGGTCTAAGTTACTGCGATCTAGACCTTGCTCTGCCGCCAGCCAAAACAAGTCAGGCGCCCAAACCCGAAGACCCAATCCGGCAAAGCGTTGTGCAAGATCTTTAATGTGGTCGTCGAGACCAAAAATTTCATGGATGATTATCAGACCAGGGTATTTTCGATCGTCGTTCGGCTCAGCCGTAAAAACAGGCATATTGCCCAGGTCGGTTTTCAGGCTTTCCATTGCCAATTTGAGACCCATAATCGCCAAAATACCTCCAGGGGCACAGCTTAACACGGCCCCGGCTATCGTCAAAGCGGCTGCGTGGGTACAATCAAAGTGGGCGGGAGTAATCCCAAATAGGACACTAGCTATTAAGGCCTCGCAGAGGTGCAGATAAGAGAACAAATTCGTTCGTATAGTTTGGTTTTGGCCGCTCTGACCCTAGTCAGTGCGATCTGCTTTTGTCGTGCTTTTGCAGGTCCTGTTTATCCCAATAAAGAAGAGACTCGCCCATGGAATAGGCTTGTAGCCATAGGGGCTCAGTTTAAGCCGGCAACTCCGGGTACACGAATTGCCTGCGTGCCTGTATTGCTTCCCGGACAGTCTGCATTTGTGACTGCTGTGAATTCGCGCAATAGGGCCGCAGCCGACATATCCGTTATGGTCAATGGCATGCCAGTTAATACCGACTTGGAAGGCCTGGCTGTATTTACTGCTCCTGATTCAGGTGGCCTTACACTTTCGTTGATGGATGCGACGCATAAGGTCCTCTATGAGCGCAAGTATGTTGCATCCGGCGGCAAGTTGGTTGCCCAGCCATTGAACGGTAATTTGATAAGCCGGCTGTTGGATGCAAGTCCGCCTGCAGGCAACGCGCCGACAATAATCTATGCACCATTAGTCACGGCGCCTGGGCTCGAACTTATGATAATTGGCCACAACCTTTCAGCAAATCCTGAAGATGTGCAAGTCATTATGGATGGAGTGAGCATTCCTGTTGTATCGTCATCACCCGTCTCTTGCCTTTGTCTGGTGCCGGCTCGTACAGGCATCGGTCCATTGAAGGAATTATTCGTCAAAGTGGGTGATGATCCATCTACTGCTCGCGAAGTGGATGTGGCAAATGCTGAACTGATTTATCGTGAAACAACGCTTGAGCCGGGCGCAATATACCATGGTCGAATTCAAGTAATTGGTACTAACTTCCCCTGCCTTCTGGAAATAGAAAATCGCTTTCCGCACATTGTCAATTTATCGATGCCGGGTAGCTCCACGTTGCCTACCGTGTCCAGCGTGCTCACACCGGGCGGTGAAAGAAATTTGGTGGCTGTCGATATACAAGTTAAGGAGCCTGTGCCGTTTCTTGTCGACGTGCGCATCTTACCGAATTTGCCCGGAGCACCAGGTTCGGAAGAATATGTTAGCGACAACAATTTTGTGAATCTTGTACGGCAAACAAATCTAGGTGACATCACGAGATTGAAAAGGCGATTGATTGCAATAGATAAACGTCTAGCTACATTGAAAAACACAGGTCCGGCTCCTGGCGATCCGGCTGCCCAGCGAAAAGACAAACAAGAGAAGGTGTTGAAAGAACGACGCGCGCGTCTCAACAATATGCTTGCCAATGAACGTCAATTATTCATGTCGCTTGGTGGAACTGACAATGATTATCAAAAAGCATTGGATCTGGCTCAATCCGAAACACAACCAACGACATCAAATATTCAAGCGTTGCCCTTGCCTGGACAACCGGGACCAAAGCCAGCTTCGCAAGCTCAACGATGATTTTTAGACCGTAGCTTTAGCCGGCTCAAACACAATATTGTGCGCCTTCATTCTATTGAATGCTTCTTGCAGGCGATTCTTGTCTGCACACAAGGACAGGCGGAAGTAACCTTCGCCTGATGGTCCGTAAGCTGTGCCTGGAGGAACCATAATGCCGGCATCTTCCAGCATGCGCTCGCTGAAGGTGGCTGAAGTCATACCTTTTGGTACAGGCAGCCACATATAGAAGGTAGCCTTTGTCGGTTTTACAGGCCAGCCCAGATTAGACAATGCCGTGACCGCCAGATCGCGACGCTCTTTGTATAGCTTGTTGCAAGCGTCTATATGATCTCTTGGTCCTTTGAATGCGGCAATAGCTGCAATTTGAATTGCGCGGAAAATGTCAGTGTCGACATTGGCCTTAATTTGGGCCAGAGCCTTTACTGCTTCTTTGTTGCCGCAGGCATAGCCGACTCGCCAGCCGGTCATGTTAAAGCCCTTGGACAAGCTGTGGAATTCGATAGCAATGTCTTTGGCTCCAGGAACTTCAAAAATGGAGTGAGCAACATTACCGTCAAAAGTCATTTCCGAATAAGCTAAATCGGAGCACAAAAGAATGTCGTGCTTCTTGCAAAAGGCAACTGCTTTTTCCAAAAATGCCATGTCGGCAAATCCGGCAGTCGGGTTGTTTGGATAATTGATAAACAACAGCTTCGCTTTGTCTGCCACCGCATCTGGTATCGCTTCCAAGTCAGGCGTGAAATCGAAATCCGGACGCAACGGCATGAAGTGCGGTGTGCCGCCGGCAAGTATTGTCGATGTGCGATAAACAGGATAAGCAGGATCGGGAATTATTGTCACGTCGCCCGGATCAACCATCGCTAAAACAGTGTGGTGAAGACCTTCTTTGGTGCCGATAAGGGAAGTTAATTCCGAATCGGGATCAATATCAATGCCAAAACGTTTGTGACACCACTCGGCTGCCGCTTGCTTATATTCCTTCATTCCGCCAAAAGGTGGGTAGCGATGATTGGACGGCTCGTCTATCGCCTTGTGCATCGCTTCAAGGACATGTTTGGGAGTCGGCTGGTCAGGGTCGCCAATACCCAGGTTGATGACATCTATCCCGCGCTCAATCGCTGCCTGGCGCTTCTTGTCGAGGGCGGCGAAAACATAAGGAGGAATTGACTTAATTCTGTTTGATATTTCCATGTCCCAGACCTGGCTCCATTTCCGGGTGTTGTCCCCGACATTACCATAACCTAAGGTTAAGAATTCAAGTAAGGACTCATTTGAATAATAACTTAGACGTTATGCTTACCTATTCTACTAACCTTTGTCTCAACATTCACGCTTTTATTGCTGACGAAAAACTAAGAGTCAATGCAAAGTACCATTGTCGATTTAAATCAATTGCTCGCGCCGGTAAAGCCGGAGATGCAGCTTGTGGATACTTGGCTTACCAGCAACCTCATCGACGACAATAATTTCGTTTCGGATTTGCTCTCGCAAGTATTCAAGTCCGGTGGCAAGCGCTTAAGACCAGCATTAACCATAGTCTCATCGAAAGCCAGTTTGAAAGACGGCGATGAAATTTCTCGCCTGCACATTATTCTTGCCGTTTTAACTGAGCTAATTCACACAGCCAGCCTCGTTCATGACGATGTAATTGACCAGGCTTCATTGCGTCGTGGTGAGTCAACAGTAAATAAAAAGTGGAACGACAAACTTGCTGTGCTTATCGGCGACTTGCTCTTTGCGCAAGCCTCAATTTGCTTGGCACGGTTGATGAACCCGCAGATTGTTGGTATCTACGGACAAGTACTCGGCGATTTATGCGCCGGTGAAATCAAACAGATGCGTCAGCAATTCTCAACTTCTGTTGATTGGGATACTTACATTCGAAAATCCGTAAACAAAACAGCATCACTTTTCGCTGCCGGCTGCCAATCAAGTGCAATATTGAACAGACGAGAAGAAGACGTTGTAGCATCGCTTAAGTCTTATGGCGTCAACTTGGGTGTCTGCTTCCAGATAGTAGATGATCTTCTAGATGTTACAGGCAATACGGACCAATTGGGTAAAGCTGCCGGCAGCGATTTAGCCAACGGTGTTGTTACAGCACCCGCTCTGTTTGTGCTGGAACAAAATGACGCTCACGCAAATCGCCTCAAAGAACTTATAAATACTCGTGCCGTCTCTGAATCAGATGGACTGGCGGAAGCTCTGTCTATCATCTGCCAGGCAGGCGGCATTGAAAAAACTGTTCAACTAGCTACAAAGTATGCGCAAGCAGCCAAGCAAAATCTCGATTGCTTGTCTGCCTCAACATACAAGGATTCACTTGCTGCAATCGCAGATTACCTGTTGGTAAGAACAAATTGACGCAAACGGTAACAAAAGAGAAAACACCAGAGACAAAACCGACTCCTAACAAGTCGGGGAGTTTTTGGACGCCCTGGGCTTCTGTTAAATTGACAGTGCTTTTGCTTACCTTGATTGCCCTGACGGTTCTTATCGGTGCTTGGTGCCCGCAAGAGAGCCAGGGTGGAATCCAGAAAGTTATCGACCAATTCGGCGAGGAAACAGCGCTTCTATTCAGCAAGATTGGCATAACCGACATTTTCCATTCGTCGTGGTTTCTATCTCTAATTGGATTTTTGACAATCAACATGATTGCCTGCAGTGTGCAAAGAGTGTTTCCGAAAGTACGCTCTTTAAAACAAGTAATGCCCTATTTGAGAAGTGAAGCAATCTGCAAACTCACCGCTTCTAAGAAAGTAATTCTCAATGTTCATCCTGAGACCGCTTTGCACAGGCTGGCCCAAAAGCTGAAGCGCGAAGGCTACACGGTGAGGAAAGACGGCACCAGCTTGACGGCCGAATTCGGCAAAATAGGAAAACTTGCTCCTACTGTCACGCATATCGGGCTTTTGAGTCTTCTGCTCGGTGTCACCATAACATCGTGGACAGGCTTTACCGGATTTCAACCAATACCTGTAGGAAGCTTCATGGATTTTGAATCTTCCGAGCACAGTAAATTATGGATTGGCAAATTACCGAAGTGGTCAGTGAAAGCAGAAAAGAGCTGGCGCGAAGATTATCCAACTGGTGATGTAAAACAGTGGTACACGGACTTGGCAGTAGTTGGTCCTGATGGCAAAGTCTTAAAACGCCAGCAGATTTCCGTCAACAATCCACTTACCTATGAAAATGTCGATGTTTACCAATCCAGTTGGGGACTTGATCGCATAGTCCTTTCTTTTAATGACACTGTAAGAGTTCTCAACCTAAGACCGATGGGCAAGTTGTACGCCGCATTCATGCCTTTGGATGAGAAGACGATTCTATTATTTTCCGTGCGTGACCAAGTAAAACCATTGCGTGTCTTTGCTAAGACAGATGGCTGGGCAGGACCAAAATTATTGACTGAAATACCCTTGGGCGGCACTGCCAAATTGGGTGGTGTGGACCTTGGCTATCAAAAGGTTTTTGCAATTACGGGTTTGCAATACAAATGTGACCCTGGTCTGCCAATTACATATGTGGCATTTGCATTCATCATCGCCGGCGTTATGTTGGCGGCAATTCCACATAGGCAGTTATGGGCAAGCGCTAAAAACGTAGACGGCAACAATCCTGAGGAAGTCTGCGAATTGTCTGTAGGTGGACACAGCATGAAAGCCAAAAGAGCATTCGAGAAAAGCCTCAACCAAATAGTTGAGGGACTGGGCAATCCCACACATTCAGTGACAGAGGAAAAGGTAAATGTCTGATTTGCAGTTGACGCTCACAAATACGGCAGGTATTTCAACCATCGTTTCATTCTGGGTGTTTGTCATAGCCAATGCCTTTGCTCGCCGCAAGGACACGATGCAAAAGATAGGCGTCATCGTAACGATGATAGGGTTTCTCACACTGACGGTAGCAATCGTTGATAGAGGAATTGAAGCTCAGCGTTTTCCTCTGGCTAATTTGTATGAATCTCTACTGTGGTTTGCTTGGGCCACAATGGGATGTTTTCTCTTATTGGAAAAAACATATGGGGTCAAACAACTCGGATGGTTAGCTAGTCTTGTTGCTGCAACCATGTTTTTGTATGGAAGTTGGTTGCCGTCATCGCAACACCAAATTACACCTCTGGTGCCGGCATTAGTTAGCTACTGGCGACAGATACATGTGCCACCACTGATCGTCTCGTACGCAATGTTTTTCTTGTCCGGCACATCCGGCTTATTGCAGTTGTGGCAAGCCGGCCGTTTGCGTTCACTGGCTTGTGCAGTTATTGCACTGCTGTTGAGTTCGTTGGCAATTGGACTGGGCACATACACGCCAATTGATAGTTATTGGCTGCAAATACTTTTTGTCGGTGGCAGTCTTTTAGGCGTAGGTCTTGCCTGGTGGAATCTTAAGTCTATAAATATGGCTATTGCCAATGAAGAAAAGGCTTCTTTATATGATGAAGTCTCCTATCGAGCCATCATGATTGGCTTCCCGCTTTTAACCATAGGCATTATTACAGGTGGTCTCTGGGCTAACCACGCCTGGGGCACATACTGGTCCTGGGATCCCAAAGAGTCCATGGCTCTAGTCACCTGGCTGTCCTTTGCCGCCTATATCCACCTTAGAATTCACCGGGAATGTTCAGCCGAAAAGCTGTCGCTGGTAGCCGTTGTGGGCATGCTTTTAACCTTATTGACCTATCTTGGCTTCAATTCCCTGGGCTTTGGCGGGCTCCACAGCTACGGAAAATTTAAATAAAAAGGTAGATTCTTTAAGTCCGGCAGGGGCGAGCGGCTAGGATCGATTAAGAACGCCTAAATCCAGGGTTAACCCTATTAAGGTTCTTGCCTAGGAACCTTTTAATTGAGGTAGGCGTCTTACACATCAGGCTAACGAGGTTAATTAATAGACCTCCGCTTTGCCATCGGGAGATACAGGTTACGGGACGTTTTTAACTCCAAAAACCGGAAAGAACGGCAACTTTATGACTAGACAATACGCAACTGCTGTAGATGACTTGAACCTGGAAGAGTTAATTCCAGGATTTTCTGCCGCATCTTTTGGTGGTTCAGACTACGAAGAACCGCAAGAAGTTGAAGAAGAGCCGGAGAAGATTCAAGCGGAAGATTCAGTGCAAGTTTATTTGCGAGCTATTGGCCGAATAAAACTATTGAGTGCAGCTGAAGAGATTGATTTAGCGCGCAGAATTGGCCGTGGTGATAAGGTCGCCAAAAAGCGCTTGATTCAATCGAACTTGCGTTTGGTCGTGAGCGTTGCCAAAAAATATCAAGGCCGTGGATTGCCATTTCTTGATCTTATTCAAGAGGGAAATTTGGGCTTAATTCGTGCAGCGGAAAAATTTGATCCGGAACGTGGGTTCAAATTTTCCACATACGCTACGTGGTGGATTCGCCAGGGAATTACCAGAGCATTGGCTGATAAGTCTCGAACAATTCGCGTGCCTGTGCACATGGTTGAAACCATCAATAATTTGCGTAAAGCTACACGCAAACTTTCGCAGGAATTAGGTCGCAGACCCACTCTGGAAGAACTTGCTAAAGCGCTAAGCGTCAATGTGCAGAAAGTCAAAGACATTCTGGCGGCAACCCGCACGCCACTATCTTTGGACACGCCTTATGGTGAAGACGAAGACAATTCGCTTGCGGAATTAGTTGAGGATGAAAATCTCATTTCACCTGACGATAAGACGGAATCTCATTTGATGTCTGCCGATGTGCGTGATGCGCTGTCACTGCTCACACCGCGTGAACGTGACATTCTCATGCTGCGCTATGGTTTAAACGATGGATTGCCGAAGACGCTTGAGCAAGTCGGACGCATTGTTGGCATTACACGTGAACGTACGCGTCAGATAGAAATTAAAGCTCTACGCAATTTGCGGCAGTCGGAAGAAACGTCCAAATTGAAAGATTATTTGGGTAATTAGAACAAGGGCGCATGCAATGCGCCTCTACAGCGACCCTAGAAAACCTAGAGCCTAATTTCTTGAATGACGCCGTCTTTGACTAGGATTTCTCCGCCTTCAAGGCGCTGGAAGATGTTCTCGCCGACGCGTACTTCAACTGGATTTTCCAGGGTGAATTGAGTGACGACACTGCCGACCGGCAATTCATTTAGTGCCTGGTTTTGACCGGTCATCTCTTCCTTGAGTTGCGCCAAGCGCATCTTTTCTGTTTCTACTTGCTGGCGAATAGCTTCTACCTGAGCTTTAGTGTCGTTGCTCATTGGGCTAATGGCACGTTTTTCAATGTCAGCTACGGCGCGTTTTGCCTTGAACTCCAGCTGTTGCAGTTCAGCATCAATTTGTTGCAGGTTTTTGCTTATCTCACCTGCGACCTGGTTCTTAAAGCTTTCCGTGACAATGGCGCGGACGGATACTTGACGCATGAGTTGAATGGACTCGACCATGAGAACCTCCTGAACGTGCTAAACAGCACGACTAGTTTAGCAGAATAGGCTTGCTGACAACGTGTCGCTGACAACGTGTCAGAAAATGCTTGTCAGGAGGTGATTTGTGGATTTACTGAGCGTTGAGCATTGCCTTCAATAGAGGCTTGCTGTCATCGAAATCTGCAGTTGTCTTAAACACCCAATCAGGTACTGGCGACTTGGCTTCTTCTTTGGGTGCTACATAGTATCTGCCGCGTCCGCCAAAGACATGTTGGACAACAGCAGCCGATTTGAGAATTTGAGCATGGATGCGTTGTTCCGACAAGGATGCAGGTACGGCAAGTGGCAGCATGTACTTGGCGCCTGTGAGAACCGAGAATATAAGACGTAACCTGCTGTTGTAGTTGAAGTCGTATTGCCTACAGCAGCACCGCTATCGGAAGTAATGACTGTTCCTAGTTGAACTGCCGGACTTGAATCGCTTGTGGAAGCTGATCCGGCAATTACTGTGACACTGCCTCCAGCGGAACCTGCTCCTCTTCCGCTGGTGTTTATTGAGACGCTACTTGTGGGAAACAATATCTGACCACCGGTGCCGCCATTGGCGCGCGCCGCTAATAGAACATTGCCACCGCCACCGGATGTGGTGTTGGATGCGTCGAGGACCAATGTTGCAGTGCTTGCGGTACTGCCTCCAGTTATTCCGGAAAAGTCGATATTGCCGCCTGAGCCGCTGCTGAAGTCAATTGTGATTGTGCCCGCGGTCATAAGTCCCGTACCTGACGGATTGGTTCCGGAAAATGATGTGCCGGCGTTGTTAGCGCAACCTGTACAGCTACCGGTATTGACTGTTGCTCCCGCAATTAGGTAAATGTTATTGCCATTATTCGTAATCGAAGCGCCTGTGTTTGTCGATAAAATGTTGGTGCCGGCAGCAATAACAAGCGGTCCTCCTGTAATGGTCAAAGCACCGGCGATATTAATGGCACCGGTATTGGCATAAGTTGGATCTCCGTACAAGCATTGATCGCCCAATGTTAGAACAGGGGTATCTGCTTGCAAATGCAATATTTCGGCAACCGAAGTCATTACGCCTGTTAGCTTACCGACGTTTACTTCAACTGTGCCGTGACCGCTATAGAGATTGAGCTCACGCGAAAGGTAATCGCCGCCGCTCAACGTGATATCGTGACTTAGGTTATAACTTGCATCGCGAACATTGATTGCTCCGTGTAAGGCTTGCATTACACCGCCGAGATTGTTGATGGCAATGTTTGCCGCAGTCATGCTGTTAACGTTGATATTGCCTGTTAGCGAACTAATTAATCCGGAGTTGACGATACTCGATGCCATCAAATTCATCGTGCCTGCTGCCTGCATGATAGGTGACATCGCCGCAACACCTGCCGGTAAAGCGTTGACTATCGATCCTCCGGCGCTCATCGATAAATTGCCGGCACTTGTAATACTGCCGGCATTGACGATGTTATTAATTGCGTTGAGGTTGAGATTGGCTAGAGACGAAGTTATTGTTCCAGTGACATTGTTGTAGATGTTTGAAGCATTTACGGTTGCACTGTTTACCGCTGCATTGCTGGAAAAGATGTTGAAGGTTCCGGCATTGGTCAAATTGCCCGTCAAATTGAGTGACTGCAAAAGTGCCGCATCTTGGGAAACGCGTACACCTTCCGGAACGACTAAATTGTTCAGCCCCGCAGCATAGTAACTAACGCGAAATCCGCCACCGACGGCAACACCCTGCTCGTTCAATTGCAAGAATTGAGTTCCTGTAGCCAGCACTTGTCTTACTGCAACCATTTCAGCAGCAGTCAACATATCGGCCGCACCGACAGTTCTTACGACACCACCCAGGTTGATGTTGGCTTCCGGAGCTGATTGCAACACCGACGAAGCTGCAATATTTTGTTGAGCAGACGAGAGATCTAAATCATTTGTAGGTGTTGCTGCAGGAGCTTCCTGAGACAGTGCAGGCATACTCTGCAGTCCTTGTAACAACTGCAAACACAGAACAACCGCAATTAGCTGCCGCACCTTCAAAATTCGACGTCCCAAGCAATATTGCTTACTCTGCCAGCCCCACGCGGAACCAAAATAGACACTAACTTGTTGCAGTTAGTGCTTAACGCCGTAGTTAAAAATTGTCCGCCACTTACCCTCTACTAACGTACCACGTCGCTTGGCAACCGCGGCTCGAAATTTAAGCTAGCTATCAAAACTTATTTCAGCTGTTAGTTTATTTCGTCGGCTTTGTTCAATAGTGCCTTGAGCAGAGGCAAGCTGTCCGGTTTGCTTCCCGTTGTTTTGATGACCCAGTCAGGTACTGGTATTGCAGCGTGCTCCTTAGGAGCAATGTAGTAGCGTCCGCGGTTGCCCAGCACGTGTTGAATTACGGCTGCAGCTTTGACTATTTGTTCATGTAATTGTTGATCGCTTTGAGAGACTGGGTGCTTGAGAGGATTCAAGAATTGAGCGCTGTTAAGCAATGTGACCATAGAAAAGTCACCGACAATTGCACTCAACGCACCATCGAGAGCAAATGCCGACATGCCTCTACGTCCCACCCCGTCAGCCGGAACGGTTTCCGACTGATTTGGTTTGTGATCAGTTATGAAGACTTCTTTGCCGCAATTGAGAGGTATCAGACGCTTGCCGGCGATAACTGAAACTTCGTCAGGACCGGACATTGCTTGAACACGTGTCGTTCCATCACCGGATGTTACTTTGAACATGGAGTCTTGCGCACCGCGCACTTGACCCATTGGGGTATCGACGACGGTTGCGTCGGCATTATGCATGAAGAGCGAACCCTTAATTAGTTGCATGCGTCCTGGCTGTGTCAGACTAAATTGCGTATCTTTTTCAGCCAAGACTCTTGCCGGTTCAGTGGAATCTTCAATTGCATTTTGTCCGTCCGGTCCCTTGGTGATAATCGGCACGCCTTTTTCATTGTCTTCGTTGTCGCCTGCGCCTTTCTTCTTCTTGTGATAATTGTCGGCGATTCTCGAGTTGTGTCCTTGTCTCTTAGCGGCAGCGCTGATTTTTCCATGCAGTCTCTTATTATTGCCACCGAGCCTTACAGGAACACCAGCCACCATTATTTCCTTGTCCATGAATTCATCGAGTGAGAAATTGTCTTTAGCTACTTTGCGTCCGGAAACTTGAATGCCGCCTGAGACAAATTCGCGATCCATGCCGTCGACTGGAATGAGGTCTTCATCGGACAAGTCTGTTTGTCCGATTATTACCTCTTGCCCGGCCGCTAAGGGTATTACTAAGCCGTCTCGTGTGCGCACTGTTGTTGAGGAACTTCCTTGTCCGGCAACAGCCATTACGCGGGTTGGAGCACCTGGATGAACATCTACAACTGCTGCGGCATCTGCGCCAATCATGACTGCAGCTTGATTTGTGAATACGGTCATGCCTTGCTTGCCGTTGTCGGTGAGCATGCGACCAGTATGTAGAACAACAGTATTTTTGTCAGTGCTGAATATGGTACCTGGTGTGCCGCTGACCATGGAGTCATTATTGCCGCCGATAAACCCGGAGAATACCTGATTGGCCATCGTAAACATCACAAGATTGCTGCGTGTTTCACCGACTTTAAAGACTTCACCCAATGAGCTTAGTGGGTTGCTTTGTCCACTCTTATTATCGGAGCGTGCAGGAACAATTGTTCCAGGTGTAGCTGACAATTCATTCGGCATGTTGCCGGCAGTTACATTTCCTGTTTTGCTGTCCACAATTTGCCCGCTGACGCTTCTGTCCCCAGTCGGCATCAGATCGGCAAACGGTGTGAGATCGACATCGCTGGTTACGATGTTATTGCTGTTGGCTGAATTATTGATGCTGCTGCCGGTTATCGGTCCGGCATTTGGGGCATTGGAAATAACATTGCTGTTTGATATGGTGCCGCTTGGAACACTCGTGGAACCACCGCCACCGAACAAGATTGTTGACAGTCCGTTGGTAACGTTGGTCAGTAAGGCTTGAGATAAGCTATTGCCGGCGATGCCTTGGTTTTGATCTGTTGAAATTACAATCGGATCATTTCTTGTTTGGAAAGCCGATGTGCTCGCGCTTGACGCATCAGCAACTATTGCTATTAAGGTTGGACTTGTTTCTTCAGCAGCTGGAGTTGGCGGTGTTGGCGGTACAGGTGGACCAGCATTGATTGCAAGCGTTCCTGCTGCACCAAAGGCAGCCGTATTAACAACTGGTGTTGTGCTGTTAACTGTCATGTTGGCATTGCTGAAGACTGTAACGCCGTTGGCTGCAACCACATCACCATTGGCTCCAGTTGCATCTATAAGTGCATTGCCATTAAAGTTTTGACTGCCGGCGAATATGACGTCATTATTGGTGGCGTTGATGTTAATGCCACCTGCTCCGGCAAGTGTACCGCCTCCGTTTATCGTTACGCTCGAACCACCTGCTCCAGTTATTGTTATTACTCCTGTCGGACCGGTAGCTGTTTGAGTTGCGCTGTTGTTTACTACAGCAGCGGTCAAATCGAGCGTTTGAGCACTATTGGCAGTCGATGTGGTTAAGGTTCCATTAGTTGATAGTGAAAGTGTTCCGCCTACGTTGGAATTGGCTAGGGTCAAGCTGTTGGCGTTGACTACATATGAATGGCCGCCTGTATTGACCGTCAATACACCTGCATCTGTAAGTATGGGAGTCGTTGGGCTACCTATGTTGCCCAGCGTCGAATTTAGCGTCATGCTGTTGGCGGAAATTGTTTGCGTACCGCCACGTAGAATTTCGCCTAATCCATTAGCGGTTAATACCATTGTTGTGGCTGTAACTTGATCCGATAAAGTGATAGTGCCGTTCGCGGTAGTTGTAAGTTCCAATACTCCGCCTGCATTAGTAAACCCAAGATTAACGCTGTTGGCTTCGATTATGTATATGTTGCCTGAGGTATTAGCCGTCAGCGTATTGGTGCTGGTGTTTATCTCGTTGCCAGATGCACCGATGTTGCCGGATGTCGAAGCAAGATTGATTACCGATGTAGCTGACAAAGAGCCGCTGCCGCCGTCAAGAATTGAGCCGGCGCCATTGGCGGTGAGTGTCATAGATGTGGCCGTTATCGTGCTTGATAGGATGATATCGCCGCCACTTTGAGTTGTGAGTTCCAGCGTGCCGCCGACATTTGTAAAACCAAGGTTGATGCTATCTGCTTCTTTAAGCAATACGGAACCACCTGTCTGAATGGTTACAGTGTTTGTATCGATCTGTAGTGGCGAAGAAGATGTTCCGATATTGCCGTTGTCCGAACCTAAGTTGATTACGGCTGTAGCACTGAGAGTGAAGTTGCCGGAGCGCTGTATTTCTCCGACACCATCAGTAGATAGAAGCATGCTGGTAGCTGAGACATTACCAGTAACTGTGATGCTGCCGTCGTTGCCAGTTGTTGATAATTCTAGGGTGCCGCCAATTGTTGAGGCTCCAAGATTTACCGAATCAGCTTCATTGATAAGTGCCGAACCGCCGGTCGAAATCGTTAGAGTGCCGGCATTGGTTTGAAGTTCGGTTCCGAAGTCACCAATATTACCCGTTATCGTCTGCAGGGCGATAGTGTTAGCGGTTAGAGTGACATTGCCTGTACGAGTAATATCACCGTTACCAGCTGTCGACAGTCGAATTGTGTCAGCAGTGACATTTGTATCAACCAATATAGAGCCGTTGGCTGAAGTTGAGAGATCGAGAGTCTGATTGGCACCAACGGTAAATGAACTCGTAGCCAAATCTGTAGCGCTATTTAGGTAAATTGATCCGCCTGTAGATACGAGGAGCACGACCGCGTCAGCTTTCAATGGTGTCCCCGCTTGACCAATATTGCCGGTGTCTGAACTTAGCGTGATTACGGTAGCCGACAAGTTGAAATTACCGGATCGTGTAATTGTGCCGGCTCCATCAGCATCAAGCAGAATTGTGCTGGCGGTCGTTAGATTGGTGTCAATCGTGATTGAGCCGTTGGCAGTAGTCGAAAGCTGAAGGGTTTCACCCGAGCCTACAGTAAATGAAGATAGGCTTACATTTCCGGTTTCTGTTATGTAAATGGAGCCGGTTGTCGAAGCTGTAATCGAAGTGGAGTCAGTTAAAAGCGGGGTGCCGAATTGACCAATGTCACCGGAAGTAGAAGCCAACGTCAAAGTATTAGCCGTTAGTGTGAAACTACCCGAGCGGGTAATTGTTCCTGCGCCATCAGCGGTTACATTCATCGTGTTTGCAGAAACATTGGCGTCGATGGAGATGGAACCGTTGTTGGTAGTGTCAAGATTTACAGTACCTGTCGATGTAACTGCACCCGATACTGTCATACCTGTGCCACCAGTTAATTGAACCGTCGAATTTCCGCCGGTGACTGTTCCTGTCGTCAGTGTTCCAAGGGCGGTTACTGTAAGCGTCTTCGTGCCCAAAGTAATTGTCTGACCGGCAGATGTATAGTTGCCACCAGTATTGAATTGTAGGTTGTACTTGCCGGCACCTGTTCCGGACACATTGAGACTACCTGCAACTGTTAAGTCACCGGCTTGGGAGGTTGTGCCTACAACCAGAGTACCTGCAGTGATGTTTGCTAAATCAGATGCAAGCACGGAGAAGCTGCCTCCTGGTCCACCAACAGATATCGACAGTGCGCTATTTGGCAGCAAGCTGACTGTGCCAGTACCGGCATTGACTGCGCTGGTGAGGGCTACGTCGCTGGCAGTAATCGTCACTGCCGCATTGCTTGTTGTGATCGCTCCTGTGGCTACCGTAGAAGTTGTTGATGTGACGGTTATATCGCCACCAAGACCGCCTCCTGAAGTGGCCGTAAGAGCTCCTGTTGTGATTGAGGTGCTGGAGGTTAAGGTAAGGTCGCCTGCTGCACCGCTACCGGAGTTGGATGTCGTGATGGCCCCGAGTGTGTTGGAATTGGCCAAGTTAATAGAAAGCGAGGGTCCATTCGAGGAGCTGACGCTGCTCATGGTGATTGTGGAGTTTGTAGCCATAGTGACAGTCGGCGTTCCTAGCACAACACCGTTTTGTTTGAATATCAAAGCTCCGGCTGTGCTGCCGCCACTAGCCGTGTTAACGGAATTAAGACTGAAGGTGGCAGTGCTGCTGTCCAATGTGATATCACCGCCGGCGCTTCCAGCTGCGTTAGGATTTCCAACCGGGTTTAAATTGGTATTTGTGTTAAGGGTGTCTGTTGTGATGGAGCCACCTGCGGTCATCGTGACGGTGCCGGCTACTCCACTGCCTGTGGAGCCAGTGAAAACATCGCTTGTGATAATTGCACCGCCTGCGGATAAGGTGACGGTGCCGGATGGGTTAGAGCCTGCCACATTGGCGTTAAGGTCTCGTGTGGTGATAGATGTTGTGGCGATCACTAATATATTGTTGCTGGCGCCGCCGACCACATTGGCATTTCCGACCCCATTGGTACTAGTACTTGCCCATAGGTCTCTCACGTTTACCGCACCGCCGGAATTGATCGTAATGGTACCGGCTTGAGCCGTGCCTGTGGAGCCGGTGTGGATGTCGGTCAATGTTATAGAGCTGGCGGATGTCAAATTGACATTGCCGGCAGCACCACTGCCGTTGTTGGATGTATCTATGCTTCCAAGAGTATTTGCGTTGGCCAAGTTAATTGATACAGACGGTCCTGTGCTGGAGCTGATGCTGGTAATCGTGATATTGGAATTTGTGGCAAAGGTGACAGTCGGCGTGGATAACGGATTACCGTTTTGCATGAATGTCAACGCGCCTGCGGTACTGCCGCCACTGGATGTATTTAAGGAATTAAGGTTGAAAGTGGCAGTGTTGCTTTGCAGATAAATCTCACCGCCGGCACTTCCAAAAGCGTTAGGATTTCCAACACCATTTAGATTCGTATTCGTGCTCAGCGTGTCTGTTGTGATAGCGCCGGCTGCGAGTATGGTAATGCCGCCTGCTATAGCCGTTGAAGTGGAACCAGTTGAGATATCTGACACAGTTACAGTGCCGGTAGAGGAAATCGAAACGTCGCCGGAGAAGCCACTGCCATTGTTTCTCGTTGTAATATCAGCGGCGGTAACGGCAGTGCCTCCAGTCAGGGATACGTCACCACCTGTACTGGTAACCGTGCCGGCGTTGAGCGTACCTGTAGAAGTCACACTAAGGTCATTTGCGCCGAGAGTCATTGTTTGACCAGCAGCAGAATAAGTTCCGGCAGTGTCTATTTGTAAGTCGTAGTTCCAGGCTGAAATATTCACGCCTGCTGTTACAGTAACATTTCCAGGAGCTGTTGCCGACCCAATAATTACACTCGGCGCACTTAATTGTGCCAGGTCCGAATTCAGTACGCTGAATGTTCCTCCTGCTCCACCGATGGAAATTGATTGACTGCCTGAGGGCTGAAGCCAAATAGTGTTGGGTGAAGTAACTGTGGAGCCGAATGATACATCGTTTGATGTTACTCTTACTTCATCACCGGAGATTGGATTGCTTGTTATTACGTCACCGGTTGCTTCCAGAATAAGGAAACCGGTTGCTGCTACCGTACCGGAAGTGCTAATGTCTGAACCGGCTCCTGCAGTAATCAGCCTTAAGTAACCACCGGTAGCCGAGGTGCCTAGTATTACATCGCCGGTATTAGTAACTAGTGCGTTACTGCCGCCGTTTATTGTCAGTGTACCGGCTATTGTTGGTACCCCACCACCGGTCGTGCCGATGATGCCATTATCCGATGAAAGATTTACGGTAGTACCTGATACGTTGTAACCGCTGCCTGCCAGGTCGACATTTCCAGAGCCGTGAACATCTATATTAGTAGTTGCTCCGCCGCCTACGTTGGCAGTAATGAGAATGCTTCCATTGTTAGTCGTGTTGAGAGTAACTGTGCCGCCTGTGACAGTCACAGGATTCGAAACGGTGGTTCCGGTGCCGGACGTAATCAATACAGTTGTGTTGCCACCTGTCACTGTGCCGGTATTCACCGTTCCCAACGCATTGACTGTCAGTGTCTTCGTGCCCAATGTTATTGTCCGGCCAGCTGCAGTGTAATTGCCGCCATTGTTAAAGACTAAATTGTAGGCACCGGCTGGACCGGCACCCGATACATTCAAATTGCCACCGACTGTGAATCCGCCTGCTTGGGCGGTTGTACCGATGGTTAGTGTGCCAGTTGTTATCGAGGATAACTCTGCAGCGCTGACACTGAAAGTCGCGGAGCCACCACTAACAGTAATGGACTTGGCGCCGTTTGGTATCAGTGAGACTGATCCGCTTGTACCCGCGTTGACCGAGCCACTAAATGCTACGTCATTAGCTGTGATGGAAATTAAAGCATTTGTAGCTGTTATTGAACGAGAAGCGACGTTAGTAACGCTACCATTTCCGTCTGTACTAATGGTGACTCCATTCGTACCAGTAGCGTTATGATTGAGAGTAATACCACCATTGGTGCCGGTAAGCGTTTGTAAAAGTAATGTGTTGCCGGAAATCGCGCCATTGGTAGTTATGTTGCCATTTGCGCTAAGTTGGAGTAGTCCACTGGTAGCGGTTACTGTACCATTAACTGTAATGTTGGCGCTTGCTCCCGTTGTTGACACTTGGAACTGATTCGCAACGGTGGAGGTACCAATCGCTAGTGCTCCGGCATTAGAGACGAATGCACTGGACGATGAGAACGTATTTACGGTTATTGAAGATACAGCTGTTTGAATTGGACTTAGCAGCCCAATTCCACCAAAGGAACTCATTGTTAGGGCGGTGCCAGAGATAGTTCCACTACTCTGTACGATTTCACCGGTAGTACCTCCGCTTATAGTGACTGACGATCCACCAACAACGTTAGCAGCGAACGTAATATTGCCGCTGGTGTCATTTTGAAATTGTAGAGTGTCGCCCGTGATCACGCCAGATACTGTTTGACCTAACTGTGAATGGAAGTAAATATCGGAACCGGTCGTTCCAGTGACGGTGCCTGTATTGATAGTTCCGGATGTTAGGATTTCGGCCCTGAATGCTTTGCTTCCAATTGTTATTGTTTGACCGTTAGCCGAATAATTGCCTGATGGTTGCAAAATAAATCCATCGAAGTTGGCGCTAGAAATATCAACTGGACCGACAACTGTCATGCTCGAGCCATATCCGATAAGTAGATTAAGATCAGCACTTACCGCGTTGATAACAGAGCTGGTGACATTGAAAGTACCTGAAGTTCCACCAATCACTACTGGTATACTTC
>JAKFVJ010000372.1 GCA_021732245.1 Candidatus Obscuribacterales bacterium
CGCACAGCTAATGGAAATGGACAAAGACGACTTGCCACCACCAGTGCAGGAAAAGTCAAAACAACCGGAAGCAGGCGTCACACCGATGATGTCTTGGATTGATGAGAAGCAAAAACCAAAAGCATATTTGGTTTGTATTCATGGATTGGGATTGCACAAAGGCGCATTCAATGCCTTTGCTCAGCGCATGAATCAACTGGGCTTTGGTGTTTATGCAGTTGATATTCGTGGATTTGGCTCATTCCATAAAGATGGCGACTTGAGCGCTCACGGACACATTGATTTTCCAGGTGCGCTGAAAGACGTTGAAGGCGCCCTTAAATTTGTCCGCGCACAACACCCAGGCAGCCCGGTATATTTAGTCGGCGAATCAATGGGCGGCGGTATTTCCTTACAGGCTACCTCGCTCTATCCGAATTTGATCGATGGACTTATCTGTTGCGTACCAGCTGGTGAAAGATACAACGTCGCCAAAGACTCACTCAAAGTTGGCTTGCATTTACTTGGCGGTGCCAAGAAGGATATGGATGTCACAGAGATTGTAGTCGGGCGCTCCGCTACAACACACCTAGCTCCTGGTCAGATTCAATCCGAACAAAGCAGGAAAGAAGCAGCCGAAAAGCAACAAGAATTAGAAACCAAATGGATAGCCGACCTAAACGAATTCGGCAGGTTACAGTTGTCTCCAGTGGAACTAATGGCATTCCAAAGCTTTATGGACAACAATCACAAAGCAGCAAAGAAAATAGCCACAACGCCAGTCCTGATGATGCAAGGCGTTGGCGATGCTTTGGTCAAGCATGAAGGTCAAGAGGAATTAATTCAAGAAATTCCGTCAAAAGACAGCAAATTGGTATTTGTCGACCAAGCAAGGCATTTGATATTGGAAGAATTTCAGGACAATGATCCTGATGTGCAGGAAAGTGTTATTCAATTAGTGTCCAACTGGTTGAATGACCATGTAGCTAAGTGACAATAGAAGGAACTCCCATGAAGAAAATTATCGCCGGCCTCTCGTTGGCATTACTTATAGTATTTGGCTTAGCTGCCACAAGTTTCGCCCTGCCTCGTCCTGTCAGATTGGCTATTACAGCCGCTACCGGCAGCGGGACTGAACAACAAATCGTTGATTCAATCACTGCAAGACTGCAAGAAAATCAATACATTGTAGTATCAACCGTCAATCCTGACTGGAATATCAGTTGCCGTGTCGATGACAATACTGATATTGCTTCGATGACTGTTCGCGTCAATGGCACAGTCACAATCAAAACAGCAAGAGATGGCGCTGTCATCAACACGATCTCAGCACAGACTAATAAGCAAGACTTCAGTGCAAGTGGTGCTGCACCATTGAATAAAGCATTGGTCACAACCGCAATGCGCGAAGTGGTTCAAGAATTAAGTCAAAGATCAATACAACCGATTGAACAAGCCGTTGTCACAGAGCTAGATGCTCGCGAAAAAATTGAAAAAGCTAAGTCATTGGCTCACGAAGAGAAATACGAGGAAGCACTTGAAACAGTAATGATGATTACTCGTGACAGCCCGCATTTTTGGCCGGCACACGCACTTGCCGATCAAATCCAAATGGAGATAGATGCACGCAATCTGGTCAATCAGGCTAAAGCTAAGGCTAGACAGGGGCAGTACAGACAAGCCATCGTCGACCTGCGCCAAGTCACATCTAAGTCCAAGCGCTATCACACCGCCCAAGGGCTAATTGCAACGTATTCGCAATACACATTAGCAAAAAATAAAACAGCTGCCGCCCCGAAAGCCGCGGATGCCACAAATGCCCAATTGAAGGCTCTGGCAGCGGAAAGACGGGCACTTGAGCTCAAGCGTCAAGCAATCGATGCTCAAGAGGCTGCCATTAGATCTAATAGATAAGCCGTAACTTAGGCTGCCATGCGGTAAAATACTCCTCCAATGCTGTTGCAAAACCGCCACTGGAGCGGGAGGAGTACATTGACATGAAATTCGGCAAACTATCAGCCCTTGTTGTGGCACTATCAATGGTGGCATCACTCGCGTTCCCAACAAGCAGCTTTGCTGGCGCCAAGCGTCGCATCGCCGTTATGCCCTTTAAGTATGGCTCCGTATCCGCTGAAGTCGGCGCAGCCGACGTCGGTACAGGTATCGTCAGCTTGATCGTCACAAGACTGGTCAACGACGGCACATACTCGGTTTGCGAAAGAGAAATGATTGATGCAATTCTCAAAGAGCAAAATCTTTCCAACAGCGACCGTGCTGATTCTGCAACCGCTGCCAAAATCGGTAAATTGCTCGGCGTTGATGCAATCATCTGCGGTACGGTTACACAATTCGGTTTTGAAACCAGCAACACCAATGTCGGCGCTCCGATAAGCATGGCTAGTGGTTACATTCCATTTGTAGGCGGTTTGGGTATGCTCGGTGGCATGAGCGTTCACAAACAAAAAGCTAAAGTCGCAATCGATGCTCGTGTTATCGACATCAACACCGGCGAAATTCTCGCCGCTGTAAATGGCGCTGGTCAATCCAAGCGTAGTGGCGCTTCCATGGGCGGCAACTGGGGCGGCAACTGGTGGGATTCCTCCAACTTCGCAAGCTCTATCGCCGGTGAAGCAACACTTGCTGCTGTCGAACAAGTTACAGGTCAATTGACTGCAATGGCAGCAAGAATTCCTGACAATCAATCACTTATTGCTGAAAACGTTCAAGGCAAAATCGCAGATGTTACCGGTTCAACAGTAATCATCAACGTAGGAAAAGTGAACGGTCTTAAGGTAGGCGATCACTTACAAGCTGAGCGCATCACCAAAACAATCAAAGATCCAACAACCGGCAAAGTAATCAAAGAAGTTACATCGCCTGTTGCAATCATCACTTTGACTGAAGTTGATTCCAGCACATCCACAGGTAATGTTGACCGTGGTTCCAGCCTGGCTGTTGGCGACAACGTCAAAAAGCTCTCAGCTACAACTGATGTGTCTGCAATCTTGCTTACACCAGTCAACACCGGCACAAGCTCCACCAACACTCAAGCTCCTGCCGCAATCAAGACTGGCGCTAAAACTGGTTCCAAAACTCAGTAATTGAAATCAGTAATTAAGTAGGAAACTCAACATGTCAAAGAAACAAATATGCTTGGCTTTGCTAAGCGTCAGTTTGCTCTCGACCACATTTATAAGCACAGCCTGGTCAGCCACGCAAATTGACTGGAGCAAGAAGCTGGAAAAGGCTAATCACCAACTCGCCATAGGTGAAGTTGATGTAGCTATAAATCTCTTCTCTGCTGAGGTCAAAAAGCACCCAGAAGCTGGTCCGCCTCACGTAGGTCTGGGCAAAGCGCTGAAGAGAAAGGGCAGGCTCTCTGAAGCCAAATCTGAATTTACCCGCTCATCGGAAGTTGACCCAGGCTATGCAGAAGCTTTCTACGAGCTTGGCTCTATGCAAGAGAATGATCGTGAATGGCAAGCAGCCGCCAGCTCATTTGAGCAATATCTACAACTTGCTCCGGACAGTGACCATGCAAAATCTGCCGGCGAGCGCCTGCGTAATTGCAAGGAACACATCGAATAATGAAATCACCATCTGTAATCGGCATCGCTATTGTACTTTCCTTGGTCACCAGCGATTGCTTTGCTACAGGTTCGTCTGATCAGGGAATGGTCTTCTTCAAACAAGCTAAATACGCAGCAGCAGCTTCAGCATTTGCCAAATCGTACGCGTCAAGCCACAGCGCAACAGATTGTTATTACACCGCTTTGTCTTATCATTACGATCGAAAGTCAGATCTTGCAAGAAAGTTTTATCAAGAAACCGTGCAGCGTTTTCCAAACTCACGGGAAGCCGCTCTGGCACAGCAAGCTCTGGCCTCGACCAGACCAACAACAGCAGCGAAAATAACTCCTTTTTCGACATCCAGGGACAATGTCGCTACGTCAGCGCCTGCTACGGCTCCGGCTAGCGATGATCCAGTGTCAGATCTATTAGCGAAAGCAGAAGCCGCCGACCGTGCAAATCAGCAATCAACAGCCGACGCTTACTATAGCGATGCTATTCGACACGCAGAGAAATTGGGACAAAACAATCCCAAACTCTTGCAAGCGATCACCCAGTCAGCAGATTATTTTGCTAAACATCAACGAACAGATAAAGCCTTGGCGGCTTACGATCGTGCAAGATACATTTTGCGTATTCGTCACGGCGAAGACAGCTTGCAATGCGGCAACAACAGTCTTGCTATTGCACGCATGTTTAAAAGCGTAGACAACGTCGATGATGCTAAATCTCATTACTATCAAGCAATTGATACGTACACAAACGCTCTAAGAGGCGCGGAAGGCAGATCAAATAACACTGCCACACAGCAGCGCGCCGCGCTTGCCGATACGCTGGATGAGCTTGCCGACTTTTTGTACAACCTCACCTTTTCCACTAGAGGCTATGGCAACGTGGAAGTAAAATCGCAGCACACGACCGAATTGGAAGTTAGACAACTTCGTGCTCGAGCACAACAAGTACGTGCCGGCAATTGAAGAAAGCCAACAGCTTGCTTCTTACAAGCAAACACTAAGGTTTTAACGTAGCGCACTGTTTCCGACACTCGTTTGCATTCACGCTATTGATATGCAATTTATCAAATACAGCACGTGCTTGCTTATAAGAAGCAAGAGCCTGTGGATACTTTTCCTGAGCATGATAGAGCGTGCCCAGCACATATATCTGATCTGCCATGTCCGACAATTGACCCGCTTTGGCTAGTCGTAAAATAAGAGCCTGACCTAACTTTTCAGCATCTTGATATTGCTTGTTTTCGATCTGACAATAAAACAAAAACTCTTCGATTCTGGTCAAATTAGGTTGTCCGTTTTCCGCCCTTGATAGCTCGGCAGCTTTGCGGAAATTGACTTCCGCCTCTTTGTATTGGTTCATAGTCATGTAGGCATCACCCAAATCAAAGTAGTTGAATATCAAATCTTCGTTACGATGTTTATTTGATTGAAGCAGCACGTTGATGGCATTCTTGTAGCACTCTATGCTTTGCTTGTAGTTGTGTTTACGATTGCAAGCAAGTCCCTGTTGCAAGTACAGTTGCGGGAAGAGGCGACTATCATGATCCGATGTCACTTTCTTGCAAGCATCGATGGCCAATTGGGACAGATCAGTTATGTCACGACTATAGTATTTATTGATCAGCGCAACGTCTCTAGCAGTCAGAACGCCAAGATTAATGTGCATGCCGCCATAATACATAATATCGTCCGGATCTTTACTATGCCATAAGCCCAATGCATGTCCAATTTCATGCAGCACAATACGACGAGCAGATGTATCCAGCAGAAGCCCTCCTGACATATGCGATTTTGTCAGCACATAGATGGTGGCGTGGTTTATAGCTCCAGTTTGCATTTGTAAATCAACATGGGTGCCTGCTTGACGATCACAAACCTCTCTACGGTTTGAGTTACTAGTCCAAACAATATCTAAATCGGCCGGCGTGTTGCCTTCCACTATTTTGAAAGTAACTGCATTGTTTGATGCCCTTTGCCAAACTGCAGGACATTCTCTACTCAATGCAAGAAACTTTTGCGGCACCTGGCTAGCTCCATCGACACGCACCGCAACCTTGATAGGCATTTTACTTTTCGGCCACTTACCGAGTGTGCTAAATATGATTGTCTGAACCAAATAACTATCATCGGCGCTCAACTTTTGATCTGCTTCCTGAGGAAACCAATCCAAGTCTTTCTCTAGCTTAGCTACGATTCCTCTCGCATACGCTACATGTTGATCACCTGGAAATCTTTGGATAAATTCCAGATAGATATTCCGAGCTTCTTCACGCCGTCCAATCGACTCCAGCAGCATTGCATAATCCAGCCAGTTGAGAGGGTCATTCTCTTGACTCTCAAAAAGCTGCTTGCCTTTTGCTGCCGCTGCATCAAACTCATGTTTGCGAACCAACTCCTCGATTGCCGGATCATAAGCTCGTGCCGAAACCGAAGCAGTAGCAAATAGTGAGACGCAAATCGTTGCCAGTGTAATTCGGCATATAACTTTTGCAACTTGCATTAAGACCTATCTCCTTGTGCAACAATCACAGCCGGACTCTACAACTTCCACGGTGGCGGCGGGGGCTTCGTGTTGAGTTGGTTTTCCAGATCTCTCAATGCCTGTTCGCGCTTGTTGTGGAAGTCCGGATATTTATCCAGTGAGCTTAAGTTCTGAATCTTGAATGGCGTGTAATTCGTCATTTCAAAGACGCGTTCTTGATCAACGTAGCCTTCCGGTCCAATACAGACGGCGAACACTACGATGCGTTCGTTAGTATCCAATCCATTGGTATCCAGCTTATTTTCGTCGTCCATAAGCTGTTTTACTTTGCTTAGGGAGTTGACCTTGGCGCCCAAGATGTTGCCGCCTGTCTCTGGCAATTTCTCCTTGCCGAGTTCGAGCATTTTGTCTTCCCACTCTTTCAAAGACCAGCCCGGCTTTTTGGTAACGCGCATAATTTTCCAAATGCGCCATGTGCACGACTCGTCATAGACAGGTTTGCCCACAAGCGGACACCCTTCAGCAATTGCTGGTCCGCCACCTGTGCCACCGCCGCCTGCGTTATCCGTGTCACCATGTCCACCACTTATGTTGATGACCATACCTGGGCAGGTAGTTGTAGTCATCTCAGTGACGGTCATGTCTTGGAAGCCTTCCGTCAAACAATGGAAGGTGGTGTATGGAGGAATGCAGACAATTTCTTCTGTCGGCTGACCAGGTTCATCTGGTTTAGTCGGCTTGCCAGGTTCTTCTGGTTTAACTGGCTTGCCAGGCTCATCAGGCTTTGTCGGCTTACCTGGCTCATCAGGCTTAACAGGTTTGCCCGGCTCATCGGGTTTAACCGGTTTACCAGGTTCATCTGGTTTAGTTGGTTTACCTGGCTCGTCAGGCTTAACAGGTCTACCCGGCTCATCCGGCTTGACCGGTTTACCAGGAATTTCCGGCACGCCCTTTTCCGTAAGATCTACCTTTTCAAAAATCAGATCCACACGCTTATCAATATCTTTCTTCTCTTCATCAGTTAGCGCGCTTTCCTTGATACCTGCACGCTTGAGCAAATCTTCTTTAATTGACGCTGGATTTACAGCGTCGGCAGAACCTTCAGCCGAACCGCCAAAGTGTTTCCAAATCGCCAACTGAGAAATTGTGCCGAGCCTGCGTTTAGCTGGGAAAGCCACCCCTTCGTAAGCGCCTGCCTTTTCCAGCTCTTTAGCATTTTTCAAAATCTTCACTACTGCCGGATCAGGCTTGGTCAAGACATACTGCAATGGCTTCGCCTTTTCCATTTCCTGCGGCGGCTTCATTGTCTTGAGTGATGCACAGACTGTCTTAAGATCAGCGACAGACTGCTGACCTGTGCGAGCGTTTGTAAGCAACAATTTACAGTTGTTTGTGTTTACACCATCACCGACAAGAGTTGCCGTACATGGAGCGGCTGGTGACTGTACTGTCCCCAAGCAACCATCTATTAATGGATAGCCTTCCGGGCAAGGTCCTTCTTTGATTCCTTTATCTTCTGCCTTTGGTTGAGGGCAAATGGACCTGGCTAATTTATCGATTTCCGTCCATTCGTCGGATTTGACATTGTGAAAGTCGCCGGACGCTCCTTCACGTATTTTCTTGTAGAGTGCGCACCAGGCTTCTTTCGAAACCACTCCGCTTTCATTGAGCTTCTTCATGTAAACGGCGGCTACTTCGGCGCGCTGTTCCCACTTAACACCAGACAACAACTTGTCATAGAAAGTTTGCGTAGCGGCAGCATCGATTTTTTGTGGCTCAGTCTTTTGATTCTTGGAAGTATCGTATTGCTGGTTCCACTTTTTGACTTGATAGTCAATCTGATTTTTCGCATCTTTTATATGCGGAGCATCAGCCTTCTGCGAATAGGCAGGCTGAACACCTACGAGCAGTGCAAATATAAGGACCAGTTGGATTACGGCCGCTAGTTTTTTCATACTACGGAGTCATCATTACCGGCGCTGCGGCTCGCATTTGCTGCGCTCTCAGGATGTTGAACAAAGCTAATTGCTCAGCGGTTTTGCGATTGTCCGAACCGCCACCACTGGTGCCACAAGCTACCGCAACAGGTACTGCAATAGCCGTTGCTATCAAGCACAGACCAATTGCACTCATAATGATGATCTTCTTCTTGCGCGACATGCTGCCCGCATGTTTTTCCACTTTCGGTTGTTCTGTTTTGGTCTCTGTTTTTGCTGTTGTTTTCACTTCAGCCTTGAAAGCCATAGTTGGTGTGAATGTAATTTGGCTTGCATCAGCAATAACTTTCGCCTTGCCTGTCATGTCGGTACTGGTTCTAACAGGCATTTCGAATTTGTACACTCTCGGTGAAGTGATTTCAGCGATATTTGCAGTATCAATTGTGCGATTAGTAATGTCTGTTTGAATCTGAAGGTATTTGTCGGTGCAACTCACAATCTTGCCGGTGTGGGTGGTGCCGTCAGTTAGCTTTACAGTATCGCTTGTGCCAGGTACATCCAACTCAGGCAATGACGAGCCACCTTCAAGCAGCAACAATCCTGCTACCCTGCCTTCAGTATTGTGTCCTTCAAAAGTTGTCTTAAATGTCGTACCGGTTAGTTGCTTCTGGCTGTCTTCCACTTTCTCTGTGAGGTCGACAGATTCAAAGATAATGTCAACCTTGTTGCCACTCATTACAACCGCACTCTTATCGAGCTTAACTTTACCTATGCGTTTAGCATCAAGACGCCCCTGAATGTTGACCGCATTGGTCGGTCGGTCATAACTAATCATGGCAGCTAGAGCTGAAAGGCTCCACAGTGGCTGCAAAACAACAATAGCACTTGCCAACAACAATAGTAAACGCATGGTCTCCTCCGAGCAAAGACACGCTTTGAGACCCCCGAATGGGGCCGCGGTTTTTTTCCTATGCAGAGGAGAATATCAACTTGACTTCGATTCCATACTATAAATTCACGACCTTTTAAGCTTGTTTACGCAGCCATCAAAGTCGCAAATTTATAAGGAAGCTAGACTGCTGTTCGTCCAGTTAATAGGTTAATGAGAAATACTGCCAAAGCCAGTACGAGTAGCGCGTGAATAAATCCACCGCCTACATTTGCCACTAGTCCTATCAACCAGAATAAAAGTAATAACGATATGAGTGTATAAATCATCATCTAATCTCCGACGGTCTTAATGGATGATGGACTCCATTAAAGGAGGTTCCGGACAATCACCTTTTATCCACTTTATTTAGTAATTCGATACCTGCTAAGCTGTCGTTCACGATGACACAGTTGGTAATTATTCTTGAACTGCTTGCGGCAATTGCTGTTCTGTCCTTGGTTTCAGGACGCATTCGTGTGCCGCTGCCCATCCTATTAGTATGTACAGGAACAATATTGGGTTTCATTCCCGGATTGCCCAAAGTCGAACTTTCGCCAGACCTCGTTTTCTTCATTTTCCTACCACCGCTACTTTATTTTCAGGCGTGTCTTACATCCTGGCGTGACTTCAAAAAATATGCCGAATCAATTTCGTTTCTGGCTGTAGGGCTAGTACTTGTCACAGCCATCTGCGTAGCTGCAGTTGCGCACGCGCTTATTCCAAGCTTGAGTTGGCCGGCAGCGTTTGTCTTAGGTGCGATTGTTTCTCCAACAGATGCTGTTGCAGCAACAGCAATTGCTCAATCTCTAGGAGTACCACGGTCAATAACAAGCATTGTCGAAGGCGAAAGCCTCGTCAACGACGCAACTGGTCTCGTGATGTATCGCCTAGCAGTAGCTGCTGTTCTGACAGGCATGTTTTCTGTTTCGCATTTTACTTTTCAACTTTTCTACATGGGGATAGGCGGCATATTAGTCGGTCTGGCAATGGGTTGGCTCTTAGCTAATATTCGTTATCGACTGAATGACACTCCTGTAGAAATCACAATTTCACTACTCAGTCCATTTCTCATTTTCTTGCCGACAGAAATCCTCCATGTCTCCGGCATCTTAGCTGTAGTTACTGCCGGGCTTTATCTCGGTTGGCACGGACCAGAGATGATGAATTCAACAACACGCGTCACCTGGTTTGCCAATTGGACGACGCTTACTTTCCTGCTCAATGGAATGCTCTTCCTTCTCATTGGTCTGCAGTGGTCTAGTATTTTGTCCGGACTCACTCAATATTCATCGTGGCAGTTAATTGGATGGGCAGCCGCAATCAGCGTAACTACAATTTTTACTCGACTGCTTTGGACAGTTATTGGCGGTTACGTCAGGCATTTCATTAAGCCAAAAGAAAAGCGCATAAGGCTACCTTGGCGCCATCGGGTTTTAATTGGTTGGTCCGGCATGCGTGGCGTTGTCTCTCTTGCCGCTGCTTTGGCACTACCGCTGTCGTTACCCACCGGAGAAGCCTTTCCATTTAGAAATCTGCTTATCTTTCTGACGTTCTGTGTAATTGCAGCGACCTTGATTTTGCAAGGATTGTCTCTGGCACCGTTAATTCGATTCTTGAAAGTCCACGATGACGGTCAGCACGATAGAGAAGAGTTAGATACGCGAATTAGAATGGCACGCGCGGCTATTGCTCGACTCGAACAACTTGCAGTTGGACATGACATTAATATCGATGTTGAGTCAATCGACAAACTGAGAGATTACTATCGAGTTCGCATTGTTCACTATACAAATCGATTTCACGGCTCGCATCATGAACCGCAAGGTCATGTTAGCCACGAACACAAATCAATTGAACTGGATTTAATTAGCACGGAAAGAAAAGTAATTATTGAATCAAGGAAGAGCGGCAAGATATCGGATGATGTTCTCCATCTTTTAGAACACGAACTAGATCTTGCCGAAAGCAGACTTCTTCCTAAAACGACGTAATAGGGGTTACGTCGTGGATCAAAAGATCTCGTAGGGGCGCATCACAGAATTTTGTAGGGACGCATCACAGAATTTTTGTAGGGGCGCATCACAGAATTTGTGTAGGGGCGCATTGCATGCGCCCGTGCAGCTATGCCCTTAGCTAAGCCGGAGAGGGGGTGGACTCCAGCTTAGCTAAGGGCATTTTTCTCTACAATGGATTTTGAGCGTTAGCAGTAATAACCGTTATCGACTCTTGGGCAGTAGTACCGTTAGCTTTCATGTGGTAATTGAGGAAACCAAACGAACCAATTACTACTGCCATAGACATTGCGGCTAATGCCACGATTACTGTATTGCCTGAAGATTTTCTGGAGTTTCTCATTTTGAATTTCACCTCGATATTCAGCCTCAGCCAAGCCGGAGCAGGGGGTGGACTCCGGCTTGATTGCTAAGGCGTTTTCTTAACTCTCGCTCACTCAGATTACCAAACGCTAATGTGTTTGAAAATACGCAAATGCGTGTAGACAGCACCAAAACGCACTACAGGCCCGAAATATTCGCATGAGACAGGGCTAACTTTCTTTTCGGGAGCCCGTTTCTGGGTCCAAATTGGCTCATTTTTCCGGCAATTTGAAGCGCACGACCACAGCAAATTCAACAAAATCCTTGCTCAAGAACCTCGTAGGGGCGCATTGCATGCGCCCTTGCCCTAACTTAAATCCGCCACCGACTTGAACTTCTCGGCAAATTGCCGCTGCAACTTATCAAAGTAAATATAAAAGACGGGCGTAATATAAAGAGTAACCAGTTGCGACACCAACAGTCCGCCGACAACAGTGAGTCCTAACGGCTGCCTCGATTCGGCCCCAGCTCCTATACCCATGGCTATAGGTAGTCCGCCCATTAACGCCGCCATTGTCGTCATCATAATAGGACGGAAGCGTGTAAGAGCAGCTTCAAATATTGCCTCTTCAGCATCACTGCCGCCCCGACGCTGAGCATCAAGCGCAAAGTCGATCATCATGATGGCGTTTTTCTTCACAATACCAATTAGCATTATCAATCCAAGAAACCCATATATATTTAAATCAATTCCGAAGATTATCAAAGTGAGTAATGCGCCAAGTCCGGCAGAAGGTAGCCCGGACAAGATCGTAATGGGATGCGTGTAACTCTCGTAAAGAATTCCCAATACTATATAAATAACAATTACAGCTAATAACAAAAGCAACCAAAGATTTTTCAATGAGCTTTCAAACTCATGAGCAGACCCCTGGAAGTTTGTCGTAATTGAAGCCGGCACCAATTCATCAGACAGATTTCGGATTTCGTTAGTTACTGTTCCTAATGATGCGCCTGGTCGCAAATTGAATGAAAGTGTTACTGAAGGGAATTGGCTTACATGGTTCACAAGCAACGGACCAACGCCCATTTCAATTGTGCACAGAGTATCAAGTGGAATAAGAGCGCCTGTGCTCGTATGGATGTACAGCGTGTGTAACAGCGACGGATCACGATAATAGCTTGGCTCAACTTCAATAATCACCCAATACTGATTAGTCGGCGTGTACATAGTTGAAATCTGTCTTGCCGCGTAAGCGTTATTCAGCAAATCTTCTACTTGCTGCACTGTGACTCCGAGTCTGGCGCATTTGTCTCTGTCAACTTTTACATGTACTTCCGGATTGTCGACTTGCAAGTCACTACCGACATCAACCACACCTGGTATTTCTCGTATCTTCTTCTCTAAATTTCTTGCCGCTGCATATAATTCTTTGCTGTCGGGGCTCGATAGGGTGTACTGGTAAATACTCTTGGTCACCTGTCCACCAATTGTGACCATCGGCGGCACCTGCAAATAACAGCTAATGCCAGGAACTTGTTTAAGTTTTGGCACCAGGTCATCAATTATTTGCTCGGCACTTACTGCGCGACTGTCTCTACCTTTCAAGACAACAAGAATGCGTCCCTGATTTAGAGCAATGTTCGGACTGCCGTTGCCGATACCAATGCTGGACATAACAGACTGCACATCTCTTTCTTTTTGAATTATTTGACAAAGAGTCTTATGTTTATTGACCATCTCATCAAACGAAGCACCTTGGGCAGCCTCAGTCATAATAAGAATTTGATTGGCATCTTCACTGGGCATGAAGCCTTTCGGCATGAATACAAATAAGCCAGCCGTCAAAATAAGCATGATAAAAAATACAGCGACGACGATTTGTCTGTGATGCAACACATAGCTCAGAGTGGTTCGATAATTTCTCACCATCCAGTCAAAAACTCCTTCCGATTTTAGAATCAACAATGACTTTCCAGTCTTTTTATCTTTAGCCTTCAAGAAGCGACTGCACAGCATCGGCGTAAATGTCAGCGATATAAAGCCGGAAATAAGAATGGCAACACTGATTGTCACTGAAAATTCGTTAAAGAGGCGTCCCACAATTCCGGGCAACAGAAGAACTGGAATAAAAACCGCAACAAGCGACAATGTCATCGACAAAATAGTGAAGCCGATTTCCTTAGAGCCATCGAAAGCGGCCTGCATCGGACTTTTGCCCATCTCCATATGCCTGACAATGTTTTCCAGCATGACAATAGCGTCATCTACGACAAAACCAACCGACAACGACAGAGCCATAAGAGATAGAACATTCAAGCTAAAATGCATCAACTGCATGGCAGCAAAAGTTCCAACAATTGAAATTGGTAAAGCCAAACTAGGAATGACTGTCGCGGACAGATTACCAAGGAATAAATAGATGACTAGAACAACCAGCGCTACTGTCAAAAGCAGGGTCGCCTGCACATCATTGACCGAATCACGAATAGCAACAGACTGGTCATAGAGAATATCTATATCAACTGCTTTGGGTGCCAATTCTTTGAAATTGGGCAAAAGCTGCTTGATGTTGTTGACCACTTCAATGGTGTTGGCACCAGGTTGACGCAAGACTGCCAAAATGACGGCCGGTTTATTGTTGTACCAGCCGGCAGCCTTATCATTTTGCACAGAGTCAATAACGCTGGCAACATCACCCAAGCGAATTGGGTTGCCATTGCGCGAAGCAATAATTATTGAACGATAAGCGTTAGCATCAAGAAGTTGACCATTAGATTGGATAGTGAAAGCCTGTGTCTTACCCCAGAGAATTCCGGTTGGTTGGTTCTGATTAGCGGCTGTAACAGCATTCATTACCTCATCAATGCCTAAACCATAAGAAGCTAGTCGCTGTGGATTGACCTGCACTCGAACAGCATAAGTCTGAGCACCATTAACCTGGACTTGAGCAACACCAGCTATGCGTGAGATTCGCTGACCAATTAGTGTCTGCGCATAGTAATCAACCTGATGCATTGGCAGCGTAGTTGAACTTACAGCCAAATAAATAACTGGTTGGCTAGCTGGGTTTACCTTAGCAAACGTAGGAGGCACTGTCATCTGCGGCGGTAATTGACGCGACGCTGCAGTAATAGCCGCTTGCACATCTAAAGCTGCGCCATCCATGTTGCGCGAAGGATCAAATTGCAAGGTTATTTGCGACTGCCCCAAAGTACTCGTGGAAGTCATTTGATTGAGTCCGGCAATCGTGGCAAATTGCTTTTCCAGCGGAATAGATATAGCCGATGCCATGGTCTCCGCATTTGCACCAGGCAAATTGCTCGTCACCAAAATTGTCGGGAAGTCAACGTTGGGAAGATTGCTAATAGGCAAAGATGTATAGCCAAGCACACCAAAGAGCATGATGGCAGCCATGACTAAAGTCGTCATTACCGGTCTTGTTATAGATAATGCGCTGAGGTTCATGCTGTCTCCCGCCTTACCGACTTAAGACTGAATTTCGGCAGAGTCTGCTGGAATCTGTCCAAGTATATGTAAAAAATCGGAGTAATGTACAGAGTGACTATTTGTGAAACTAGAAGACCACCGATAATTGTTAGTCCCAATGGCTGCCTCGCTTCCGACCCTGGTCCGAATCCAACTGCCAACGGTAGGCTTCCCAAAATAGCGGCTGCTGTAGTCATGATAATCGGTCTGAATCTAACAAGACACGCCTCATAAATCGCATCACGGGGCGATACTTGTTGCTCTCTTTGATAGTCAACGGCAAAATCAATCATCATAATGGCATTCTTCTTGACGATGCCGATAAGCAAAATGAGCCCCAGAAATCCATAAATATCTAACACACGATTGAAAGCAAGCAAAATAAGAAATGCGCCCAGTCCAGCAGAGGGCAAGCCGGACAAGATAGTAATTGGGTGCACAAAGCTCTCATACAAAATCCCCAAGACAATATAAATAACAAGAACACTCACGATAAGAAGAAAGCCAAGTCCTTTTAGCGATGACTCAAATGCTAGAGCAGACCCCTGAAACTTGTAAGAGACATCATCGGGCACAGAATCTTTGGCGAGCTGTTTTATTTTTTCGACGACATCACTCAGTGGAACGCCAGGCTTCAAATTGAAGGATATAGTCACACAAGGGAATTGTCCTAAGTGATTTACCAATTGAGGTCCGACCGTACGCTTGAAGTCACAAATCGCGCTTAGTGGAATTAATTGTCCAGAGCTTGAACGAATGCGCAACCAGTTAAGCATTGACGGATCTTTATAAAACTGCGGCTGCACTTCTACAATCACCCAGTACTGATTCGTCGGTGTGTAAATTACCGATACCTGCCTTGACGAATAAGCGCTATTCAAAGCATCCTGCACCTGCTGAATATCCAATCCTAAATTACTTAGCTTGGAACGATCAATCTGCAAGCTTATTTGTTTGTCTTTTATTTGAGCATCGGTGTTTACATCCACAACACCAGGCACATCACGAATTTTTTCTTCCAGCTTATCGGCCGCTGAATAAAGATCTTTCAAATCAGGGCCCGATAAAGCTAATTGATATTGAGCTTTGGTCATCATGCCGCCCAAACGGATTGTCGGCACATTCTGGAAGTAGACTCGAAAGCCTGGAATGTGCGCAGTTGCTTTGCGAAGGTTTTGAATAATTTCCTCAAAGCTCGCTGTGCGTTCATTATGCGGCTTAAGCGCAATGAAAAGACGGCCTTGATTTCCAGATAGTGTAGGGCCACCGACGCCAACACTGGACATAAAGCCACGGATGTTTGGATCTTTAGCGACAATTGCAGCAGCAATTTTTTGGTGACGTACTATTTCTTCAAACGAAGTACCTTGAGCTCCTTCCGTATTGCCAAATATTTGTCCGGTGTCCTCTACAGGCAAAAAGCCCTTTGGAATAATCACCATCAATTGCCAGGAAGCCGCGACCATGACGACAAATAGAATTACTATGAATCGCTTGTGCTCAAGCGCCCATAACAAAGTTATGTCGTAGGCGTGGCGCAGTTTGTGAAACATTGAATCTGTAAATTGCTGGATGCGGCTCACTCGTGTTTCATCCTTGGGGCGCAAAAAGCGGCTACACAACATAGGCGTCAATGACAGTGAAACAAAGCCGGAAATTAGAATAGCCACGCTCATCGTGGCTCCAAATTCAAAAAACAACCTGCCTATGATTCCACCCATCAATAGCACAGGTATAAACACAGCGACTAGCGACACTGTCATTGAAACTACCGTAAAGCCAACTTCCCGCGCGCCATCCAGGGACGCTTTCATAGGAGATTCGCCTCTTTCCATGTGCCTGATGATGTTTTCCACAACAACAATGGCATCGTCAACGACAAACCCGGTACACACAGTGAGCGCCATCAGCGAAATCACATCAAGCGTAAAGCCGAATCCTTTCATAAAGGCAAAACTGCCGACTATAGCAATAGGCAAAGACAAGCTAGCAATAACTGTCGTTGTGAGATTGCCGAGAAATAAGTAGATAACAAAGACAACAAAAAGAATTGTCAGCACTAAAGTCTTTTCTACATCCTCGACCGAACGTCTAATTGACTGAGAGCGGTCGTAGAGAATATCTACACTTACTGAATTGGGAACAATTGCCCTAAATGTAGGCAATAGTTTCTTTATGTCATCAACTATTTGAATTGTATTTGTGCCTGGTTGGCGCTGCACGGCGAGAATGACGCCCCGCTTGTTGTTATACCAACTAGCTGTTTTGTCCGTTTGTACACTGTCAATGACATCACCTATATCGCTCAGTCGTACAGGAGCTCCATTACGATAGGCAACTATTACAGGGCGCAGTTCGTCAGCATTGGACAACTGTCCATTTACTTTTACGTTATACGCGCGCTTTGGCCCGTACAGTGTCCCAGTCGGTTGATTGACATTTGCATCACGCACCGCTTTTACAACTTCATCCATGCCTAAGCCGTAAGCAGCCAGACGGCGGGGATCTACTTGCACATGGGGCGAGTAAATTTGCGAGCCAAATACTTGCACCTGCGCAACACCTGAAACCATGGACATTCGCGAAGCCATGATATTTTCGGCATACTCATCAACTGTATAAATAGGCAAAGTCGCTGAGTGAACGGCAATATATAAAATAGGATTGTCGCCTGGATTGACCTTACGCAGTGTCGGAGGAGTAGGCATGCTTGTGGGCAAGAATGGACGGGCGGCAACCATTGCCGCCTGCACATCTTCAGCAGCGCCATCTATATCACGATCTAAATTGAATTGCAGGGTAATTTGCGTGCTACCCATTGCACTCGACGAATTCATCGAATCAAGACTAGCTATAGTGGCAAATTGTTTTTCCAGAGGCGTTGCCACAGCAGATGCCATTGTGTCGGCGTTTGCACCAGGCAAACTAGCGTGCACGTGTATCGTTGGAAAATCTACCGTCGGCAAGTCGTTAATCGGCAATGAGAAAAAGGCAAAGGCGCCAAATATCAAATAAGCCGCCATCACCAGCGTCGTCATGACAGGCCGCTCGATGAAAATACGCGAAATATTCACGGCTAATTACCGCTGGGCGCAGTCCGCGACTGAACAATTACACTGGCACCAGGGGTCAATTGCATGTGACCATCGGTAACTACAACTTCACCAGGATTTACACCTTTACCAAGTGCGGCAAATCCTGCATACGTACGTTTCAATTCAACCGGTCTGTATTCAACTGTATTATCCGGTTTAACAACATAAACTGCATTGCCATCCTGACTTGGTTGCACAGCGCTTTCCGGTACCACAATCGTTTGACCATCAGGAGGCATTGTGGCAATCACATCTAAAAACTGTCCAGGGAAAAGTTTCTTGTCCAAGTTAGGTGCCGTTGCACGCAAGGTGACAGTGCCGGCAGCGGTGTTTACGTTGTGCTCGAGGAAAGTGACCTTTTCAATTACTGCTTCTGTTTTCTCACCACCTACCAATGCTTTGACACGCAATGTACCTTCAGCCAAGCATTTACGAATTTGATTCAAGTGCTGTTCAGGCAGTGTAAAAGAAATATAGATTGGTTGAACTTGATCTATTGTCACCAAAGGAGTCGCAGAATTTGCCGTGACGATATTGCCTTCGTAAATATTCAAGCTGCCCGTACGCCCATCAAGCGGCGACCGAATCTGTGTCCAGCCTAATTGAATTTCTGCGTTGCGCGCGATAGCTTGATCAGCTCGCAGCGTCCCACGCAAAACATCTATATTTGCCTTATCCCCTTCTACAACCTCATGGGCGTTCTCGAGCATTTTGCGCCCGGCTGCCAGAGTGGCAGTAGCTGTCAAAGAATTAGTCAGCATTTGATCACTTTGCTGATGCGATACGGCACCTTCCTTTGCTAGCTCGGCAAATCGTGTTTGCTCGCGCTTGGCAAATTCCTCCGCTACCTTTTGCTTGGTGATGTCGGCTTCGGCACTGCCTATCATGGCAATGTTTTTGCGCATGGTGGCATTTGCTGCCGCTATCTGTGCAACATCACGAGCAACATTTCCTCTTGCTTGATCAAGCGCTGCTTGAAATGGTCTGGGATCGATCTGAAATAAGAGTTGTCCCTTTTTGACGAACTGCCCTTGGGTGAAATAGACCTTTGTAAGTTGCCCGCCAACTTGCGGCACAACATTTACAACTGAATAAGGCACCACATTACCGATGCTGCGAATCTCTATAGGCACTTCCTGGATCTTGGCAACGCCCACTGTTACCGCAACTTTCTTGTCACGCGCATCCGGCTTATTTCTTTCTGCCAAAAACTTGAAGAGGAAGTTACCAGCAACCAAAGCGATGACTAATGCCACCACTAACAGTGCCTTTCTGGGGATTGGCTTTTTCAGATGGCTTGATCCGGTCATAGTCTCTGGTGACTTCTCGGCTCTCACAATAATATTCCTATAGCTAAATGCTAGCTTATCATAATGTGGGACGACGGACGCCGTTTAATGTTTCCACTAGGACTTGGTCGATAGTTTAGTCCTGGGGCTCTTGCGGAGCCATACCAGGAGGAACATCAATGAGCTTTGGCAGTCGCTGTTTTGACTCCCATTCATCAAACAGTCTTTCGGCTGTGCCGCCATATTTTTCCATGCGTTTGAAAATCATCTGATTCAATCGCAATGCTTCCGGTCTTACTCCCAATTCGGTCGCATATGGATAGCCAAAAACAAAGACGAGAAAGACGTTGAGAGACAATGTAATAGAAACAATGACGGTCATTACTACCTGAGCACCAACGCTTGCAGTGCCAAAGAAATAGGTAAAGAGAACAGTAAAAACACCGCCCAATATCAAAACCGCCCACATAAGTGGGGCAACGCCATGCGCACTACCGACAAGACGATCACGACTGTTATTACTGAGGTTGCCCATTTCCGCCAAAATTGTCTGGTGGACTCCTTCCTCACCGGGATCAGATGGCTTAAATCGAGCGGCGGTTGTCCAAAGCCCCATAATGGCTACGACTGCCTTGGGACTCGACTCCCCAAGGCGCATAGTCCGCCACTCATCATTAATAACCGCATCAGCATACTTGCTGCAAGCAAATCGCAGCCGATTGCGACAACCTTGCGAAAGCCCATCGCTCACAAGATAAATATTGCACAAAGCGTTAGCTTCTTGCTCAGCTACCATTCGCGCGTTTTGCAAATTGTTCATTGCATCAACAATTACAAAGCCCAAAAGCACGGCATAGAGAGTGCCAATAATAGACAAGAAGTACCCAGCTACCTCATGGTAGGAATTGAGCGTCTTCAGGTCGACTATTCTTCTCACAAGAAGCATGCCACCGACCGCAAGAAGCGTGCTGACAACAACGACTATTAGACCTAAAACATATGAATTCATAGGCATATTCTGACAGGGAAAAACTCAAAATATCGCCTGACATCCAAATTTGGGCTAAAGGTCTTTATTTACCTTTCTGTTTTAGCCTTTCAGCGGCTTTTCTTTCGCGCATTTCGCGAATCAAACGTATTGTGCGCTCATTTGATTGTTCAGGCGTCTCGCAATTCTCGCGTATCCATTTCAATCCGCTTTCCATATCGGTAAACTCACCCAGGTATTGAGCAAAACTCGCATTGCGGACGATGTCGCCAAATGGAACGCCCTGCTTGTAACCAAGTGAAAGCAACACGTCACCGTCAATAATGGGTTTTGCATTTATCGCGCGCGTTGTTCAGCAGGATGGCGCGCTTCTTCCAGTGCTTTTTCCCAGAATTCTCTTTGAGAACCCGCGTTGCCTGATTCATGTTGTGCCTCGTTAGGTGCACAACACGTACCACGCCCTAGGGCATCAGCGTCTTGCAACTCGATAAGATTTTCAATGTGTTTCAGTTCCAAGAGCTGGCGAAGCTTCTTGGCGGTTAATTGTGGTCCACTGTGCATCGTCATATGTTTAGCAACAGTGTCGGTAATTGTCTGATTTTGCTCACCAGACATTTCCAAACGTCTGGCAATTTCAGCAGTAATCTCAGCACCTTTACCTTCGTGCCCATGGTTAGTAATACGACCATCTGAAGTTATTTTTTGTGTGTCCGGTTTGCCGATATCGTGGAAGAGTCCACTAAACATCAAATCCATATTACGCTTGGTGGAATACACCAACCGATCAATAACCATCATCGTATGAGTCCATGTATTGCCTTCCGGATGGTGAATTGGATCTTGATTGCCGGCTTTAGAATCCAGTCTTACTAATTCCGGAATCATTTCCTTCATTAGACCTGTGTCTTTCAAAAGATTTAGACCTTTGACAGGATCAGGAGTCATCAATAACTTAGCAAACTCCATACCCCAGGCTCTGCCGGAAGAGCGATGAATCTTCTCCGCATTTTTGATCATCGCTGCCACTACTCTTTGTGATGGCTCAAAGCCAAGCTTGGAAGTGAATGTTGCCACTCGCAACATCCGGCTAGGATCGTCATCGAAAGTAGTATCCGAGTCGCCGACCGTGTCGACTTTTTTATTGGCCAAATCAGCAAGACCATCAAAATAATCATAAGCAATCCGGGTGTGCGGGTTCAAAACAAATGTGTTCCATTTGAAATCTCGGCGACCGGCATCTTCACGCATTGCTATGTGCACGGGTAATTTTTCGAGTGACACCACTTCATCGGGTCGGCGCCCGTTAGAATATGCGCCAT
>JAKFVJ010000007.1 GCA_021732245.1 Candidatus Obscuribacterales bacterium
CCAACTATTGCGCGAACTAGCCATTGAAAAGCTACCCATAGAAGAAATAATCCAACTAGAGTCCAATTTGAACACACTCAGAAAGGCAGACCCACTCTATGTTCGTCGGCTCAACGATTTGTCTTACTGGTTTGAACGCAATGGACTCATAGAAGAAGCTGAATCATACGCACAACAAGCGCTGAAGGCTGTAGACGGCAAAGCAAATCCCGAAGCCCTTTTGAGCATGAATATGCTAATCAATCATATGATGGACCAGCAAAAGTATCTTGATGCTGAACAGTTGATGCGCACATCGGTAGACATGTCGACGAAATTGAACGGCAATAATGACCTGACGACTAGATCGAACCTAGCTAGATTGTCTGACTACTTGCGCAACGAGGAGCGATTTGAAGAAGCCGTTCCATTTATTGTTCGTCAAATTACCGCCGATAGAAAACTAGCAAAAACTATTGTTTTGCAGGATAAAGTTTATCATCTCAATCAAATCAAAGAAGGCTTAGTGGACTTGTGTAATATCTATAAACACCTTGGACACACACAGCAAGAAATTCACTGGCTCAAGCAGCTCCACAAACAACTGGATGGTAACTTTGAATTTGATTTGCACAGAACGGTGATTGACAGACTTCTCAACTTGCTGCCAGTTTCACAATGCCAGGAATATATCGACAAAGCAATCTATTTGGACAAAGTAATGGCTGGTATGGACTCAGAAGGAGAACTCGTAAGTGCACACTGATGTCATTATCATCGGTGCAGGCGCTGCCGGCATGATGTGCGCCATGCAGGCTGGTCAACGCAGACGAAGTGTTGTCCTACTTGATCATGCATCTAAGATCGGCAAGAAGATATTGATTTCCGGCGGCGGACGCTGCAATTTTACCAACGTCAACACCAAGCCCGAATCTTTTGTTTCCCAGAATGCCCACTTCTGTAAATCAGCATTGTCGCGATTTACTCCAAGCGACTTCATAGCGCTGGTAAAGAAACATCGTATTGCCTTTCATGAAAAGAAGTTAGGTCAACTTTTCTGCGATGGCTCTGCGCAAAACATCATCGACATGCTGGTAAGTGAATGCGAAGATGCCGGATGCCGATTCACACTTGACTGCAAAGTTGAAAACATCAAGAAAGAAGATTCCTTTGTCGTAACAACGAGCAAAGGGACTTTTACTTCTGAATCTTTAGTCATTGCCACTGGCGGGCTCTCCATCCCACAAATTGGCGCAACCGGATTTGGTTACGATGTCGCTCGCCAATTCGGTTTAAAAATTGTCGAGACAAGACCAGCACTGGATGGCTTCAACTTTGCCGACGAAGACATACGCGAAATGACCGAATTGACTGGTCTATCAATTGATACAGTCGTATCAGCTAACGGCGCCTCTTTTCGCGAGAATATTTTGTTTACGCACACCGGCTTATCAGGTCCAGCAAGCCTACAAGCATCGCTTTATTGGAACCCCGGCAAATCCCTCAGTATAAATCTATTGCCAACAATAGACGCAGAAGAATGGCTTTTAGAAACACGCCGCAGTGGTTCAAAAGTAGAATTGAAAAACATTCTTGCAGAACAACTACCGAAAAGATTCGCGGAAAAGTTCTGCAAACTCTATCAACCATCGGTTCCAATTTCCCAGTTGTCCGATCAGAAACTTACCGAACTGGCACAACTCATACACGACTGGAAAGTAAAACCCGCACGTACCGTCGGGTACAAAAAAGCTGAAGTCACTCGTGGCGGCGTCGACACAAATGAATTGTCGTCAAAAACAATGGAAGCAAAGAAAATGCCTGGACTTTACTTTATAGGCGAAGTCGTCGACGTCACAGGACAACTAGGCGGCTACAACTTCCAATGGGCTTGGGCATCCGGTTACGCGGCCGGACAGTACGTGTAGATCGTCATTCTGTATTGTAGGGGCGCATTGCATGCGCCCTTTCTAAAGAAGCTCATATCTTCACTGCGCTATATGCGACAGGCATTCTGCTGCTTGTTCAAATTGCTGGTGAGCCTTATGAAGATCAGCGAGATCCTGCCAGAGCTGGCAAACAAAAGAACTGCCGCCGCCATGCATGGCTTCTGCCAGGCTAATGTACTTTCGGTAGACCGGATCAGCCAGGTCAGGATTGATTTCAATTAGCGGTCTTCTACCGATTACATCTTCCGGATCAATGAGATAGGCATTTCCATTTTTATCCAATCCAAAATTAGCCGGCCCTGCATTGGGATCTGAATCGTATTCCCAACCTGCATCATGCATGTCTTTCTCGACTTGTTTTATATGCTCATCTTGAACTTTAGCAGTTTCCAACTTCTCATATTTTTCCGCCTGTACTTTCGGTGAGTACGGTTTCTTTTCCAACGGCTGGCTCAGCAATGGACATGGAGGTCTTTCAGTAACAGGTCCCAGAACTATCACATCACCATCAGGAGTGGAAAAGGCAATGCGTTGATGCCCTGCGCCAACTAGTTTGCTGCCCGAGGGCAGTTCTGAAAGAGCTTGCTCAAAAGTAGCCATGTCTTTTACCATTTCAGATCCATACATTCCACCTTTGAGCATGCCTTGACTAACTGTACCTTCATCAAGCTGCAACACAAGACAGTCATTCAACATTTGCTTTCCAGTGGCATTCTCAGCATACATAATTGCTGTTTCCGAATCACTCCAAGGCATTACATAATTCATTCTTTGCAATTCACCATTTGCAGACTCCACTACTGCGGATCCATCCTCGTAAAGGCTATATTGCTTTCCATCAACAGATATTTTGGATTTCAGCTGTGCGGCTACCTTTTCAGCCGAACTTGCATCCGATACAGCTTCTGCAGTAGTCACTACTTCCGTTGCTGTCGCTGCTTCTGCTAGCTGAGAGCCTTTTCGAATTGCATTTAGCGATTCAGCAACCTTACCCGCCGCCTTAAAAAGACCGGCACCGCCTGCTGCTAAAGCCGCCACATCAGGGACAACCTCGCCTATTTGTTCAGCCTTTTGACCTGCATTTTCAAGATTGGTTTCAGCAACCCACTTGCCCGCTTCTTCGACTTTCTTCGCTGCCAACTTATCTAACCCACCTACCTTATCCGAATCCTCTTTAAGTTGTTCGCCAAATTTTTCTGCAGCACCAAGTGCATTTACCGCTGCTTTTCCTAAGGTCTCGACAGTTGCCACGCCAAGTGCTCCTACTCCGGCAACATCTATCAGACCTGATGTTTTCTTATACTCTTCGGCTTTATCAAGGGTCTCGGCAGTCAGTTCCGCTGCGCCATGCGTGAGATCTCCGACTAGTTTCTGAGTACCTTTGCCGATGCCTTTTACAAATTTCAACTCAGCTTCGTCAATTCGACGAATGGCATGAATTGCTCCATCCACATTTTTTCGCACATCATCAGATACACCTACATTTTTCATACCTTGATCAATAGCAGCTTCCGTTGCATCTAGAATTTGCCCAGCTGCTTTTTCCGGATCTTTAGCGATTTCTGTCACCTGGTTGATGCTTTGATTTACATTCTTGCGAACGTCTTCCGGCACGCCGACTTTCTTCATTGCGTCGTCGATACCATGCTTGGCACCTTCGACCATAGCATTTGCTTGTTTGTCCGCGTTTGCAATTGCATTAGATACACCGTCCACAAGATTTCCGAAAAATCCTTTCTCTTGCTTCTTCTTTTCATCAATTTCCACATGCGGCAGCACTCGTGAGTTTAGCAATTGATCATGCTCAGTTGCATCCTTATTCTGTACATGTTGAAGTACATTCGCTTGGTCTTCCGGGCGAATATGACCATGAGATTCAATACCCGATGCTTTACTCGGATTAGCAGACTTGTCCTTAGATTCAGCGGGTTTGTCACCACCCATGGCTAGTACCCCATGCTGGAGGCTGCTCCAATTCCGTCCTCAAGAAGCCCTTTTAGAAAACCAAATTTCGATTGCGGCTGCTGCAATTGCTGAGTTGGTTGTATAGCGCAACCAGCATTTTGCTGTGCCTCGGACATATCAGCTGGTGCCGGGCCACCTGTATACATCTGACCTTGAGGCGTTATCGTCACGTAAATTGCTTGCCCTGTGCTTAAATTGGTCAACGTGTATTGACCTGGTGGCATCGAAGACATTCCTGGTTGTGACGGATCAACAGGACGCTGATTAGGAAAGTAAGGTGAGTATGGTGCCTGTTGATACTGCTGGGATGATGCCACAGGAATCAGTTGCGGTCTTCCATTCTGATAGCCCTGATATGGCAAACTAGCCTGATAAGGATATTGCGCAAAAGCAGGCACACACGACATAGACAGCAAGCACATCGCAAAAAACTCTTTCATGCTTTTCCTTTCTATATTATTTTTTCTAACGCAGTAGGTTAATATCCACTTCTACTGATGGAGGTGGGGCCTTAGGTCCCAAGGAGCCGTTAGATGTCTCGCGAATTTTGATTTCGTGTTCTGCGTGCCCAAATGGTCCCGGCGGGGGTATTATTTCCGTCTCTTCAGTTGATGGTCCGCCAAACAGAATGGGACCAACATGATGATGCTTTACCTTATAGCCTTTTTTCTCAAGGTCTTTATAGAACGCCTCCTTCTGCTCTGGCGTGGCGGACTTCAGAAACTTTGCAACCGCTTTTTCATCGTGTTTTTCTATAGCTTCAACACCGGCATCAACTTCCTTCTGTTTTTCCGGTGGCAACTGTGAAAACTTTTCCATGACGTCTTTCTTAAATTGTTCCATTTGCTTCTGCTGATTATACTGTTCGCCCATCGGAGCTTCATCCATCGGAACTTCAACCTTCGGAAAACTTCGCTCAGCTGCTCCACCATGCTCACCAATGAACGTATTCAAAACAGACATATTGGTGTGAACACCCATTTTCTCCAATTCTTGTCTAGCTTCGGTAGCCATAGCCAAGATTTCCTTGTCGTCATATCCAAGTTTTTTAGCTATATCCTCAATCTTTTTCATTCCGTCGCCATCTTTTCCAAGGACAGCTTCGGTCATCATACACTTCATCAAATCATTTTTGATTCCATTTGCATCTAAATGCGCGCCGTCGATTTTATCCATCAATTGAACAGAATCACCCTGATAAATAGTCGGATCAATATCAGAAGCGCCTTTGCCCCACTTCATTTGCTCAACAGCATTGAGAGTTTCAAGCTCAGCTACTCCTTGCGGATGTTCAGTACGCGTTTTCATTTCGTCTTCAAGGTATGGCGGAATAATACCGGTGTTACCGGGCACCATATGGTTGGATATGTCGTCCCGGATAACGTTACCTTGATTCTGCTCATACCTGACCGGGTCTAGGACAAGGTGGTCATCTTGAACGTTGACTTTCGGAAGATCTGTCGCCGAATCCTTTATCATCTTCTGGAAATCTTTGTACAACTCATCGGCACTCGGTTGTTTAGTATTCTCGGCCTTATCCGTTGGTTTTTGTCCCTCAACCTTATCCGGATTGTCATGTCTATGTCCAGCCATAATTAAAGTCCCCGTGTTAACCACTCATAGTGGAATATACCCAGGCTGGAGTCCAATTGGACAGCGCTTAATGTTTCTCAAATACCTTTTTATCTTCCAGCGAAAGCATGCGCAGTGCCGGATCTGAGAGGAATCGCACAGGCATAATTGGGTCGAAAATAGTCGAGCCCAGACCAAGCAACCCTGTACCGTACTGATTGGTTTTAATGCCCAATCTCCGATAAAGCTCAAGACAGGCTCCAATACAGGTCCAATGCTCTTTTGCTAGGCGACCGAAAAACAAGCCGAGCCAGTCGTAACCACTGGCTTTTGTTTTGGCTAAAAGCCAGTCCCTTGTTGATTGAGGCAATGGCAAATCACAAATAAATTTAGTTCTTCTGGCATTTCTTGCATCACGCCAATGCGCATTCTCCACTAACATCTCGTGCGCAATTGCAGCAGCTTGGTCCTTTTGTTCTTTGGTCCAGGCAGTGTTCAATCGCAAGATAATGTAATAGCCCGACTCGGCAGATGCGCGCGCAATTTCATTGAGGGGATTGAGCACAAGCCCGTCTTTCATGTACGAGCTAAAAGACTTCATGTCACCATTGGGTTCCTCAATAACCATTTCACCGTGTCCGACACTTTCATGTAAGTTGGCGGCTACTCGTCCGCTAGTCAACATGAGATCACCTGCAACAAGTGCTTCAGCAGGTGGACTCAACCAGCAACCTAGGGGCAGAGGACCATGCCCTTGTTTTTCGTATTTAGCTCTATTGCGCCGATACTGAATAGCTACAACAGTCCAAGCGACAAATTCCAGTGCAGCAATTACCTTTACTTGTTCGTACATAGCCGCAAATACAGCAGCGCCGGCTAGAAACATCCCCATCACCAACGGAATTTCAACTTCCAGCCTGGACAAAATGTCGTAATAAGTTTCAAGCAAGTGCCCGATTTGCATTCTTGTCACGACAAGCCAAGCACCGCTGACAATCACCGCGCCCAAACCAAAGCGCACGTCCAAGCCGCCGTCAAAAAATAACCAGGTCAGGACAAGCAAACATAGATAAATTACTGTTGTGGCAGACTTAACCAGCCGGTATCGCATTCTCAGACTCTAATTGGGGTTTCCATGCAAAATGATATCCTGTAAGAGAGCATTTTGAGGAGTCTAAATATGGCGACTTTGGATTGGATGTACCACCGCCGTGGTTGAATGACCTGCACGCGGGCGCAAGAGTTTCTTGTGCGAAACAAAGTGGAAGCAAAAGAGATAGTTGATGCAGGCAAGAAACTGGGCGAGCAAGAAGCCATTAAGCTGGCCAAACAAGCCGATCATATATACGCTTCAAAAGGGACGAAAACCGTTCATTTTGATATGAAAACGGACAAACCAAGCAACGCAGACCTTCTGGCAGTGATGCTTGGACCAACAGGCAACTTGCGAGCGCCAACAATTCGCAAGGGTCGCACCCTCTTGATAGGCTTCAACCAAGATAACTACAAGAAGGTTCTTACGTAGGGTTTCCACATTGGACAGTCATCCTGAGCCTCTGGCCAAGGATCTCACGCCGACCACAAGCCGTGAGATCACTTACAATATTGTCTTGCGTCGTTGACGCTCACAGCAAAGGATAAGACCATGGAAGCTTTACGTTCCAGGATCCAAAGAGATGGCAGGCATTTAGGCAACGGGATTTTAAAAGTCGATTCGTTCATGAATCACCAAATTGACCCTATTCTCATGCGCGAGATAGGACAAGAATTTGCCAAACGGTTTAAACACTTAAATCCAACAAGAATTTTGACAGCCGAAACAAGTGGTATCGCACCAGCGCTATCAGCAGCGATGTCGCTGGAAATTCCTGTTGTATTTGCGCGCAAGCACAAGCCGGTAACAATGGGTGCACATCCTTTTCGTCAATCAGCCGAATCACACACGCATGGTCGTCGGGTTGAATTGCTTGTGTCACCTGAATACCTGACGCCTGAAGATCGCATTTTACTTCTAGATGATTTCCTCGCTACTGCCAGAACAATCAAGGCACTAGTTAGGCTAATCCAAGAAAGTGGTGCCACTCTTGTAGGAATAGGCGCTGTAATTGAAAAATCATTTGAAGGTGGTCGTGCCGAATTAGCGGATCTCAACATTCCTGTTGAATCTCTTGCTGTAATTGAAAAATTCGAAGGCGATCAAATTATCCTATCCGACTCGAGGAATTAAGTCATGCGATCACTTACAGTAAAAACACTACTCATTTCCGGACTGCTTGTAATTTCTCAAATAGCACTGCCAATTATGCCGGCAGCTTATGGCAAAAAGGCAACAGCTTCGCCAAAGCATAAAATCATAGAAGCAAATGATCGATTGGGGCGCATACCGGCAGAGACCTGGAGAGACTCATCTGTACCACAACGAGCAATTCTGTTGTGCATACACGGCATGGGACTTAACAGCCTAAGCTATGAAGCCTTTGCCCGAGAAATTGCTCAATACGGCATTGCCACATACGCGATAGATGTTAGAGGCTTTGGTAAATATCTTGATCCCAAAGGCATGGGACAAGTAGATTTTCAGCAAAGCCTACTGGACATTCAGGAAGCACTCAAAGACATCAATAATGATGAACCGAACATGCCAATCATTATTCTCGGCGAATCCATGGGCGGAGCTATGGCTTTGCAAGCAGCAGCCATTTATCCAACGTTGGTTGACGGACTAATCACATCTGTGCCAAGCCATAAGCGATACAAAGAAAAGCGTACAGCAGCAAAAGTTGTTGCCGGCGCTCTGCGCGGACCTAATAAAGCCATAGACATAGGCAAGACTATGGTAAAGCAGGCAACGCAAGACGAAAACCTGCAAGTTGCCTGGGCTGAAGACAGCACTAAACGTACTCTTTTAACGCCAAAAGAACTTTTGTCATTTCAGAAGTTTATGAGTCAAAATCCGGTAATGGCTAAAAGGATTTCAACGACTCCTGTGCTCATGCTCGTCGGCGTGCAAGATCAATTAGTCAAACAAGGTGGCAACGTCGATTTGTTCAACGCGATTAGCAGCAAAGACAAAAATCTCCTGATGATTGGCAATTCCGAACACTTGATGTTTGAGGAAGGACAATTCAACGATGATGTGGTTGATTCAGTTGTTAACTGGATAAAGAAACATTGTCCGCAACGCAGCAAAGCACTTGAGTCTTAAAAACAATTGTAATTAACCCAAGGAAATCATAATGAAACATTTGATATTCTCCGCTTTAGTAGCCCTCGGTGCGTTAAGCGGTCAGGCTATTATTCAGCCTGGAACCAATCTAATTGGCGAAGGGATTCCAGCAATCACTCAAGAATTGGCAAATTCAGTCGACAGCTACAGCCAATTTCGCATGTCCAATTTGACAAGTTGGCATCCAACAAAGCGCGAGTGCCTCATGGGCACCCGTTTTGGTGATACCACACAAGTTCATTTACTAAAAATGCCCGGCGGCGCCAGAAAGCAATTGACGTTTTTTAGAGATGCCGTAAGCGGTGGCTGGTTTGAACCAACCAAAGGCGACTTCTTCATCTATTCTAAAGATTCGGGCGGTGACGAATTCTTTCAACTCTATCGTTACGATCTAAACACCCTTGAAATCACATTGCTCACAGACGGCAAGTCTCGTAACACCGGGTGTTCCTGGCAAAAGTCAGGCAAAGAAATTGCCTACGGCAGTACTCGCCGTAATGGTAATGATGTGGACATTTACGTAATGGATCCACGCGATTCAAAAACCAATCACATGGTGGCACAACTGGAAGGTGGCGGTTGGAGCGCATCAGGATGGTCCGACGACGCGCAGAAGCTAATTCTTGATGAAACCATTTCCGTAAATGAGTCCTATTTGTGGATACTAGATCCTAAAACCGGTCAAAAGAAGCTTCTCACACCCGGAAGAAATGCAGATAAAGCCGCTTATGAAGGTGGGCTATTTAGCCCTGATGGCAAAACGGTCTATACGGCAACAGATAGAAATTCTGAATTTGTCAGACTAACCGCAATTGATGTTGAGACTGGCAAACATACTCCATTAACATCGCACATAAACTGGGACGTTGATGGTTACACTTTATCGGATGACGGCAAGCACATTGCTTACACGACTAATGAAGACGGCGCTGGCGTCTTACATATCTTAGATTTGGCAGCAAACACCGACAAAAGAGTGGAAGAACTACCAATAGGCATGATTGGCGGACTCGAATGGCACCGCAACAATTACGAGCTTGGTTTCAATGTCAACACAACCAAAGCACCGACTAATATTTATTCTCTCGACATAAATAGCGGAAAAATTGAAAAGTGGACCGACAGTGAAACAGGCACAATGAAGACTTGGGATTTTGCCGAGCCGGAGCTTGTTAAATGGAAAAGCTTTGATGGCAAGACTATTTCCGGTTTTCTCTACAAGCCGCCGGCCAAATTCAAAGGCAAGCGACCTGTCGTAGTAAATATTCACGGTGGTCCTGAAGGACAATTCCGACCATTTTTCCTTGGACGCACTAACTATTACATCAACGAACTTGGAGTTGCTTACATATTCCCAAATATTCGTGGATCTTCCGGCTATGGGAAATCTTTCCTCAAGTTGGATAACGGCTACTTACGACCGAACTCCTACAAGGACATCAAAGCCTTGCTTGATTGGATTGCTGCCCGCCCCGATCTGGACGCCGACAGAGTTATGGTCACAGGTGGAAGTTATGGTGGTCACATGACTTTAGCAATTGCTACCTTCTACCCAGAGCAAATTCGCTGCGCTGAAGATATAGTTGGACCCTCAAATCTCGTGACTTTCTTAACGAACACACAGGGTTACAGAAGGGATCTTCGTCGCGTCGAGTACGGAGATGAACGCGACCCCAAGATGCGCGCCTTTCTTGAAAAGATTGCCCCAACCAACAACATAGACAAAATTAAAAAGCCTTTGTTTGTTGTGCAGGGTAAAAACGATCCACGCGTGCCTGCTAGCGAATCTCTGCAGATGGTCTCGGCGCTCAAGAAAAACGGCACTCCCATCTGGTTTCTGATGGCGGAGGATGAAGGACATGGCTTTGCCAAAAAGAACAACCAGGATTATCTTTCTTACGCAACTGCCGCATTCATCAAGCAGTTTCTGCTCGACTAGCACAAAACTTACAGACGAATAATTCACCCTGCAGTCTCTCAGACTTGCGTGTAGCGCGACTTGCGTTATGCTTATAGCCATGCAGGTTCCAGTTAAGACACCTTCAAACCTGGGGAACTACCTGCGCCAGCTCCGTTTGGCGCGTGGTTTTGATAGCGTAAGTGACTACTTACGCCGTTATCCAATGCCAATTACTGATACCTATTACAGAGATCTTGAAAACGGACGAAAGACAGTCAGCATCGAGACTTCCGAGCAAATCTGTACGGCACTGGAAGCAGACATACACTCGTTTTATTACTATTATCTAAAGGACTTTCTGCCCGAAAACATTGTTGCGACACTGTCTCCGCCTGCCAAAGCGCTGAGCGAACTGTCCGACACACAGCCTGATAGTTGGTTTTATTTATATCTTCCCAACCAATTCCATGTGCTTGATGAGCGAACTAACCAGTTTTTCTCAGAGCGTTTAGACCTGTTTTCAGCCTTGCTCTTCATAGCTTGTAACAGTCCAGCCGGTGTCACCGATAAACAGCTGGCGTATTTTTTGACTAACAGTTCTATTGAGACTCCAGTAGAGGAAGTGCTCAAACTCTTTGAAGACCTCAAGCTAATATCCATTTCAAAAACCTCTCCAAGACGAATCACTAGCGCCAGAGTGTTGTTGCCCAAAGACTTAAATACAGGTCTGCGCAACAAATGGTTATTAGCCGAAACTGAGAAATCACTCAGCAAGCTAGAAAATCCTGCGTCAAAGAAAGATGTGACTCTTCTGCGATTTGGTGTAAAAAACATCCGCAAAGACAAATACAAAGCGGTATTATCCAGAGTTGCCGCCTTGATGAACGAAATCCGCTTATCTAATTCCGGCATGAATGAAAACAGTCAGGCTTATTCATCTCAAATAGTTATCTCCTCTAGAGTAGAGGCAGGCGATCAATGAAACATTCGGTCTCCTCTCACCTCGGTAAATTCTTGCTTGATCTGCGCCTTTCGCGTGGGCATCACAATATCAAGGCGTACGTTCAAGAATACAAAGTCCCTATCAGCAGCACCTACTATCGGGATCTTGAACTAGGGAAAAAACAAGTAAGCACGGAAACTGCAAAGATTCTTTGTGACGCTCTTCAAGCTGACGAAAGCAGTTTCTACAACTCTATGCTGAAGGACATCATCCCAGCCAAAGCGCTAAGCATGCTGACTGCCGCATCGATAACCGAACACGATGAATTTGAAAAGCCAGATGTGTATGTCGATAAGAATATGGATAAAGATCAGTTATTGGCAGAAGCGCAAAAGTCATTTGATTTGCCGGTACACTCCGACGGACTACACGAAGGCTGCACTCTGAGTCTCTATTCAGTTGGAGGCATAGATCGTCAAAATCTTCGGTCCGTCCGCGAGAGAATTACTCAACTCTGGCAAGAACTGGATGAAAATGATGCCGAGGAAGAAGAAGGCGATCCATTCTTTTGCATGGTTGTACTTTCAGCTAGACCCGAATATTCGCCGTCATAATTTGGCTTCAACAATTTCTACACCGTCACCGATGGCAATCTTGCCTTCACTTGCATGTGTAAGATTCTGTCCAAAAAGAACTTTGCCGTCGCTACGTCTAAAACTTGCCAGTGTTTTTAGTGGCTCTGACCCAGCTATTCCACTGTCTTGATTCACCGTCGTAATAACGCAGCGCGCGCATGGTTTAACGACATCAAATTCAATACCATTAATAGCAATTTTTTTCCAAGTATCTTCAGCAAAAGGTTTTGTGCCGGATACAACTATATTCGGGCGAAAACGATTCATAGGCAACTTTTCGCTTAGACGCTGGTTTAAATCAGATAAGCTTGCCTCAGTCAAAAGTAAAAATGGGAAACCGTCAGCAAAACCCACTTGATCATCCGGACGTTTCGCGTATTTCCGGCTGACCTGCCTTGTGAATTCAGCATCGAATTTTACAAGGCGAACTTTCACATTGAGGAATTTGGAAAACCATCCAGCAGCTTCATCACCTTGATCAAGTGCCGTGCAATTATCATCCCAGACTCTAACCGGCATTCTTTGCCCTGTCGCATTTAAGCCCAAAGCAAATTCCATCATAGCCGGGGCATTTAATCTAAGCCTGCCGGACTGTTCATCAATGAGAGGTTTAATTAAAGCCATTCTGGAGAGTTCGCGCTGCGTCAGAAAGTCGCCGGCCTCGTCAACGACCATCCATTGGCGGTCGTATTTAATCCCGCGTGAACCAATTTCAGCCTCGCTCAAAGCCGTGCCGGCGCAAGACTTCACCGGATAAAAATAGAGCTGAGAAACAACGATTGCCATCGCCCTATTGTAGCCAATCAACCCGACGAGGATTAACTTGACAACCGCCTTTTAGATCCTTACAGTAGTCAGCTAGGGGTTTATCAATTTCACACGGTCTATCAGCAATGGATTTGCTGGTCGGTCTTCTGCTATGCAACGGGAGAAAACGATGATTAAGCGAGCAAGAGTCTGGTCACTGTGGTCGGTTTTAACCTTTAGCCTTATTTCGCTGTTTACCTCACAGCCAGGATTCTGTGAAAGTTCGGAAAAGTTTGAGCTCAAGTTGCCGCAACAGCTTCCGACGCAACGAGCACAGCAAGCTGCCTCATACGAAGATGACTTAATCATGATCTCTCCCAATCCCGGAGCAGACAAAGATGATATTTCAGACGCCCTCAAAGAAGTGCACGGCACGATAGTCAACACATTCGGCGCTGATGGACACATAGTGTATGTAGTGAAAACAGAAAAAGGTAAATTAGCCGAAACAGAGAAGACTCTGGGCAAAGACAAAAACTTTCACGGAATGCAACGCTGCTACCGCAATGTACTTCATGCAGTTTCAGTCCTACCGGCACCCAATGATCCGGTCTATGCTCAAGAATGGCACTTAAGGGCTATGCAAGCTATTACTGCTTGGAACATAAGTCAGGGCGCCGGACAAATCATTGGCGTAATCGACACCGGAGTCAACGCATCAGGACGAGATCTATCCGGCAAAGTGTATCAGGGCTTTAACGGAATAACGTATTCAACCAATACCACGGACAATCACGGACACGGCACCATGGTATCTACTACCGCAGCAGCGATAACCAATAATGGTTTTGGCATTGCCTCACCTGCTTGCCGCAGTTACATTTACCCAACATGCATTGCAATGGGCAACTACATTTCTGAAATTGCCATCGTCAATTCAATTTACAACGCAGGTTCGCGCGGTGTAAAAATATTGAACATAAGCGCCGGCCCATCAGATGGATCATTTGGTGACAAGTCAAAGCATCCTGCCCTGCATGAAGCGTTGCAATGGTTCTACAGTACAAAAGGCGGACTCTGTTTTATTGCCTCCGGCAATTCCGGTTATGCTGATCGTTATCCAAGACAGCCTTACATGATGCTTGTTAGCGCAATAGACAGTACCGGTATGCTTTCGTCATTTTCCAATTACGGTAATACCACTTGGTTTACCGCACCTGGACGCGACATATTCTGCATCGACAATAAAGACAGACAAGTAGTTGTCGCCGGTACATCTTTTTCATCACCGCTTTGCGCGGCAGCCGCTGCCATGGTCTGGAGCGTCAATCCCAAGCTGAAAAATTATGACGTGCAAAACATTCTCACCAGCACATGCTTGAAAGCTGCAAACTCACCCTCATGGAATATCTATTACGGATATGGACTGCCGAACATCGACGCCGCAGTTGCCAAAGCTCGTCTATATTGACAAAGTCTGACCGGTAAATCTGTTATGATAGCCGGATATGACAATTCGGCGCTGTCTTAGTGTCTTAATTTCGTTATCAGCCTTCTTTGTGCATCCAGCTTTGGCATTAGCCACAGATGACGCGTCCAAAGATACGCCAACGCCTGCAGGACTTTATAAGCAAGCTTGGACTCTTGTCCACGACAGCTATTATGATCCAACCTACAACGGTCAAAACTGGGACAGATGGCAACATCGCTATGACGGCAAACTCAAAACGATGGAAGACTCTTACAAAGCGACAGAGACAATGCTGTCCAGCCTTAACGATCAATACACACGCTTTCTGCAGCCGGCCGCATTCAAAGACGAGACAAATGCAATTGCCGCAAAAATGTACGGCATTGGATTGCAAATAGCACCGGATCAATCACAAAAGATAGTCGTCGTGGCTCCTATGGAAGGAACACCGGCAGAACAAGCCGGCTTCATGCCACTCGATGAAATTATCGAAGTTGACGACAAACCAACAAAAGGTTTGTCGGCCAATGCGGTATCACAAATGATTCGTGGTCCGATGGACACACAAGTGACGCTCAAGATACTACGCAACGGCAAGGACTTCAAAACAATTACCCTTACACGCGCGGAAATTCACGTCAAGTCAGTGCAAACCGCAAAGATGCTGGACAGCGAAATAGGATATTTTCGACTGAGCACTTTCATGTCGGAAACTGCTGGACAAGAAGTACGCGACGCTATTTCGAAATTATCGCCGGCAAGAGGCATCATTTTCGATCTGCGCGGCGATCCCGGCGGTCTAGTCACAAATGCTCTAGATGTCTGCAATAACTTCCTGTTTGGCGGCATCATCGTCTCTACAGTTGATCGCAACAGCAAGATTAACTCAGCATTTTCACAAGGTCATCCGTTTTACACCAAACCAATCATCATCTTAATCAACCATGGTTCTGCCAGCGCCTCAGAAATTACAAGCGGCGCACTGCACGACAACCAACGCGCAGAACTTGTCGGCGAAACCAGCTTCGGCAAAGGACTCATGCAATCCGTTAACAAATTGCCGGGCGGCTCAGGCATTCACATTACCATTGCTCGCTATTTGACTCCTAATGGAACAGACATAAACAAAAAAGGCATTACACCAGATTACGAAGTCAAACTAAAACCGGATGACTATCGTCAAGGTAAAGGTCCCTGGTGGACAGATCCAGGAGGACCTCTTGCCAAAAGAATCCCTGAAGATCTCAAAGATATTCAATTGCAAAAAGCTGTTGAAGTGTTACGCGACAAACTAGATAACAAGCCGACCGAATTTGACGAGCTGAAGTTAAAACCACCGGTACTTTCCTTCTAGAGAAAATGACATGATTCGCAGACAATTTGGTGACACTGGTAAACTCGTTCCTATAATTGGACAGGGCTCTTGGGAAATGGCCGAAAGCGGCAAAGCCAAGCAAGAAGCAATTAACGCGGCATAGAGCGCAAACTTATCCCATATTGTCAGAGACAAAATATTGCCGTTGTCGCCTATACTCCATTTGGCAAGAAAGGACTTCCCGGCGAAAACACCGCCAAGGGAAAAGCGCTACGCCAAACAGCGGAAAAACACAATGCCAGCGTTCGCCAGGTAATTCTTTCTTTCCTGGTTCGCAAAGACAATGTCTTCACCATCCCGAAAGCGTCCAAAGAAGATCATTTGCTCGACAATGCAGGAGCAGGCGATCTCGTGTTGGATTCATCAGACATCAAATTGATAGATGCTAATTTTCCTGCACCAGATCGTGATAAGCCGTTGGCTACGTTATAGTTGCAGCCAATCCTCGTCCCAATGAAACATTGTCTCGGGACTGCAATTAGGATTGAAAATTTCAGGTGGAAAGTTCTTTTTTGTTGGTGGCAGGTCTGCCTGCGCAAAAAACTTCAACTCCAAACTTTCATCATCATTGATCTGCAAATTGCCGCCAACGATTTCACAAGCAAAGACAGCCACCATATACTCAACAATATCCCCGCTGGGATATGTATGCCTAAAGCCGTCAGCACCACCGAACAGCCCAATTAATTTAGTTGGGCGAACGCGCAGACCAGTCTCTTCATAGACTTCCCGTGCCAGTGCCTGTGCCGGTTTTTCTCCAGGATCGACACTGCCGGCAGGAAGACCCCACCAACCGTCATCGGCGCGACGCTGCATAAGAATCTCACCCTTGTCATTACGAATGACGCCCGCAACTCCTGGCATTAGCAAAAGCGCATGCCCAACATGCTTACGAACACCAGCCAAATATTCGGAAATCGGCATCGCAAAGCTCCTTCCAGACTTAATTTGGGCAATTATACAGCCTTCGCATGGGGGTATTTCCCATGTACTTACCGCTTTCTAAGTATTTCTGCCACAGACAGTGCCGAAAGCAGCTCTTAGACTAGAAAATCATGTTTGAAACCCTGTCCCATCTATTTCAAGATCTGCTCCACATACCCGACGCACATGAACGTCATCAAAAATTGCTTGACGACGCTGGGCATCGCTCGAATAGACGTGATCATATAATTCACTTCGGCAAGAGCGGCGACAGAATACCCGATGAATTCATTGTGGTCATCGATTCAAAATACAATCCCGATTTTGTCTTAAAAGACCTTGGTCTGGACAAATTGTCAGCCAACAATGACCGTCATTTGAAAATTTATCGTCATGCCTTAAATGGCTTTGCCTGCCGCCTCACAGCAGAAGAGAAGCAATTGTTGAAGCATGATCCGCGTATTCGCTACATGGAAGCGAACCAAGTAATTAAGTTAAACAAGAACGAACAGTCTACTTGGACGACTCAAGATGACGAACAACCTCCACAAATAATTCCTCCGGGTATTGCTCGAATCGGCAAAACATTCAGTGGTCCTCCACACGACAAAGATGTCGACATTGCCATCATTGACACCGGCATTGAGAAGAATCACCCGGACCTAAATGTCTATAGAGATGTCACATTTGTTGAACGCACAACCAGCGGCAATGATGATCAAGGACATGGTACGCGTTGCGCCGGAATTGCTGCGGCAAGAAATAACCCGATAGGTACAGTCGGCGTGGCAGAAGGTGCACGCTTGTGGGCTGTCAAAGTTGTAGACGCTACAGGCTCCGGCACAGTCGCCGATGTGATTTCCGGTATCGACTATGTGACTGAGCACGTTGATGAAATTGAAGCAACCAACTTGAGTTTGGGTCTGAAGAAAGAGCATAAGGCATTTGCCGAAGCAATTAACAACTCAGTCGAAAAAGGCATGTGTTTTGGGGTTGCTGCCGGCAACAACAAGGAAGCGACGTATACCTGGACACCAGCCAATCTACCGTCAGTATTGACGGTAACATCTTACTGCGCCAGTGGTGAAAGACGCGGCAAAGGACCGAAAGAAACCTGTGCGTACGATCCAACCGACACATTTGCCACGGACTTCTCCAATCACGATCCAAAAATCAAAGGTAATCCCGACATCGGTGTCGAGATAACAGCGCCAGGAAGTTGCATCTACTCAACAGAACTCGGTCAAAGATACGGCAACGGCAGCGGTACTTCATTCTCAGCTCCGGCAGCGACCGCTGCCTTAGCATTAATTCGCCGCAAGCATCCCGATTGGAAACCCAAGGAGATCTACGCCGAAATCATAAGAACAGGAAAGCCTCAAGATGACCCGGAATGGGGTATTACAGGTGATCCTGATGACATGCGCGAAAAATTATTGCATGTAGACGAATAACTTGATTAGCGAAAAGTAACTGGAGCCTATAGAGCTTTTCAGTCAAGCTTTTTATATCAATTCAGGTAGAAACTATGACCGCACCGCCGACAACAGAGCTGCGCGATGCAATTGCCCATCACTGGGGAATTCATGACTTGCGCCCACTTCAAGAGCCGGCAATGCAGGCAGTATTGTCAGGCAGAGATTCACTTGTCGTGATGCCAACAGGTGGCGGGAAGTCGCTTTGCTATCAAGCGCCGGCAATCTTGTGCGAAGGACTTACTGTAGTTGTTTCGCCGCTTATAGCCCTCATGAAAGACCAGGTCGACGGTCTTATTTCATGCGGCATCAACGCCGTGCAATATGACAGCTCAAAGTCCTTACAAGATCGTCTGGCACATGAACAAGAAATTCGTCAGGGCAAAGTGCGTTTGCTTTTCGTATCACCAGAGCGGCTCGCGCAAGCAAGCTTTATAAGCTTGCTTGAATCCGTGACAGTAAATGCATTTGCAATCGATGAAGCGCACTGCGTCAGTCACTGGGGTCATGATTTTCGTCCGGAATACCGACAACTAAAGGGACTGCAATACCATTTCCCTAATGCATCCTTTCATGCCTACACGGCAACTGCAACTGAGCAAGTACGCCAGGATATTATCGAACAGTTAGGCTTGCGCAACCCCGCAATTCTCATTGGGGATTTCGACAGACCAAATCTTACCTACAGAGTATTACCAAGATTTGGTTCTGTAACAGAACAGGCTTTGTCGGTAATTAATCGGCATCAAGAAGAAGGCGGCATTATTTACTGTCTAAGGCGAGTAGACGTTGATAGCCTTTGTCAGTCACTAAAAGAAGAAGGAATAAAAGCTTTACCCTACCACGCCGGCATGGACGGCGCCGACAGAGCCAAAACGCAAGAAGCTTTTATTGAGGAACGTTGCGATGTTGTTGTAGCAACGGTTGCCTTTGGCATGGGAATTGATCGCTCCAATGTGCGGTATGTCCTTCACGCAGCTATGCCCAAATCTTTGGAACATTACCAGCAGGAAGCAGGACGCGCCGGACGTGACGGCTTACCAGCGGAATGTGTTCTTCTCCATTCAGGAAGTGATTTCTTCTCCTGGAAATCCATGATTGAAAAATCCGCTTCTGAATCCGGCATGGACTCGGTTTATTTGCAGAATGCAATTAAGCATCTAAACTCGATGGACAATTACTGCCGAATTGCCAACTGCCGTCATGGAATGCTCGTCAAATACTTTGGGCAAGATTTCGAAAAGAAGAATTGTAATTCTTGCGACATCTGCCTTGGTGAAACAGTTGCCGTGGAAAACGCGACCGAAGTAGCGCAAAAGATCCTTTCGTGCGTCGCCAGGCTTAATGAGCGCTTTGGAGTAGGCTATGTAATTTCAATTCTGCGCGGAGAGAATTTGAAATCAATTCGCGAGAAAGGTCACGAAACACTCAGCACTTATGGACTTTTGAAAGGTCATAGTCCTGATGAATTGCGTGACTGGATCTATCAACTTATCTTTCAGGATGCCCTTGCTCAAGAAGAAAAAGAAAATCTCGAAGGAAGAACATTTAGCATTCTGCGCCTAACGAGAACTTCCTGGGAAGTGATGCGTGGTAATACGACTGTCAATTTGTCTAAATCAACAGTAGAGCGCAAGTCGTCTGCAAAACAAAAGAAAGAAAAAGGAAGTCTTACAGCAAGCGGTCCCGATCAAAGACTTTTCGAAGTGTTACGCCAGCTTCGCCGTCAGCTAGCAGACGAACGCAATGTTCCTCCATATATTGTATTCAGCGATGCTACGCTACATGAGCTAGTGCGTGTGAAACCGAAAACCCTTTCGCAGATGCGCAGCATTTACGGTATAGGCGACAACAAGCTTCAGCAATACGGCCGACAATTCATGGATGCAATCACAAATAACGGCTAGATGCATTTACCGGCAGACTAATTTTGTGCAAGCATTTAGCGGCACAAATATGTCGGTTTCGTGATCCATCGCTGAAATCCATTCAACTTCCGGCTCATAAATCCAGGCATGAATCTCCAGGTCGGCTCTACCTAACTTCTCTGCCCAGATTTTCAACCGTCTGACCATTTTGCTCAGCCAGTTCTGTTGTAAGAGACCCAATTTATATTTTGGTTTCCAATCGCTTTCATCTTCCTCATATTCACCTGCATCATCACCTTGGCTAGGTGATGAACAGCCAAAATGCTCACAAAGACTATGTGCGCAGATAACCAGATGTTTGATGTTCCGGTTGTCTTGCAGCAGTCCGGCAAGAATCTGTCCATCGCTGGAGTTGGAAATGTCCGGGATTGCTCCCGGGGATCGCATTGCTACAAAGGGTCCCAGAAAATAATCAACTGTCTTAGTCGGCAATTCATCGAGTTGTGTACAAGTAACTATCAGTGTATTCACGGGGCTGCCTGAATATCCAGGAAGCTCCACATGCCCGCAGCATTTTCTCATTGGTAGAACCTCTACTTATTTGAACCATTCCTATGGGATCCATCTGCACTAGTCCAGTGGGACTAGAAACGAATCCACGGCACTATTAGAGATTTGAATGGATCAAATGAGTAGACTGCAATACAAAAAACAAAGCGGCAAATTGTAATAAGACTCATTGGCGCCGACAAGGTTATCGGGCAATTGAATTAGCTTAACTAGAGGCACAATCCACTGTTTAGCAGTAGTTGCCGATACAGTAGGACGTGGGCTTAACTGATTTTTGTTATGCGAGGTATGCGGTAAAGCTTGTTCTAAATCTTCTCGATCGCTTCTCTCCTGCTTATCAAGCGACTCGTTCTCTTGAATTACGGCAGAGAGTTCCAACTGCTCAATTGGCTCAGTTAGTAATGCAGCAACAAGTTGGGCATTGCTGGACTCAATTTCAAGCGAAGAAAAAATGCATAAGAAGGTGGACACGGCTACGAGCAATAGCGCCCAATAGCCACTAATTGTCCTTTTGGATAGGTTTGCCGAGGAGGTATGCATGTTCAACACTTCTTAGGACTTACTAATGTCATGTTAACACATCAGGATATCGCAATATGTTAATAACTAATAGTTTCAAGAACAGCCAAGCTAGTT